>DUQZ01000036.1 GCA_012837525.1 Clostridiales bacterium
AATTTCGCACAAGCGCATTGTTCATTTAGCATCATTGTTATCACCACATGCCAGCCATTTCGCGAGGGCGGGAACGGCTTTGCCGGGGGCGGCAGGGCAAAGAAAAATCAGGCTCCAGCGCGTTGGAGCCTGATTTTCCCATGTGAGCAATATTAACCTTTCACACCGCCGGCTGTCATGCCTTCGATAAAGTACTTTTGGAAAATGAAGAACAATATCAGAATAGGGATGATTGCCAAGACAGACCCCGCAATCAGCACCGCATAATTGTTGCCGTAGGGGGACAGGAGGGACGCAAGCCCCAAGGGCAGTGTCAATTTGGATTGGGTTCTCAACACAATGAGCGGCCACAGGAAGCCGTTCCAACTGTTCATACCAACCAGGATGCCCATCGCTGCGAAAGAGGGCGCTGCCAGCGGTAGCATGATACGGAAAAAGATTCCGTACTCACTGCAGCCATCAACACGGCCCGCGTCCAAAAAGTCTTTGGGAAGGCCGCTGAGGTATTTCATGCCACCCCAATCATTAAAAAATTGCAGGCAATCGTTTCGATTGCCTGCAGTGAAAGGATGACTGTTGTTTACCAGTCCGACTTCTGCGCCCGTCTAACAGCACTCTGGTGGGAGCTGTCCACCCGGTTGGTGCCGTGCGTTTTGGAGTTGGGGAAGTGGATGCAGAAGTGGCCGGAAAAATCATTGTTGCGGATGGTTTGCTCGCCGTGGGGCATGGTGTTCATGGAGGCGGCGTAGACCTTGCCGTTGTATTTGATCAGGATGGCGCGCCGCGCCCAGGAGTAGGACCCGCCGGCGATCTTTTTCAAGGTGGCCGCGTCGGACTTGGTCAGCGGCTCCGCGTCCAGGTGGTTGTAGCCGCTCCAGCGCCGGGCGGAGAAGGTAAGCCCGGTGGCCACATCCTTCACCACAAAGCTGGACCGCTTCGGGATGATGTCCTTGCCGTCCTTGAACCAGTCCTTGGAATCGGTCGGGATGGTGTAGTTGGCGGCGTTCTTGCCAAACAGCTTTTTGATGGTGCTGTTGCCGGCGATGCCGTCCTGGGACAGCCCGCGGGATTTCTGGAAGCGCTTCACCGCTTCCGCCGTCTCCTTGCCGTAGCTGGAATCGATAGAGCCCTTGTAGTAGCCGCGCAGCTTCAGCGCCTGCTGCAGGGCTTTCACATGCCGGCCGGAGTTGCCGGGCTTGGTGGTGTTGGGCACCTCAATCTTGGAGATGGAGGTGATGCCCTTCATGCCTGGATCGTCCTTGGCGGACACCTCCTTGGTTTTGCCAAAGAGCATGTTGATGGTGGCCTTGTCCGCGCGCCCGGTTTCACTTAATTTGACAGATTTCTGGAATTTGCGCACCGCGTCGGCCGTGCCGTTGCCATATTTGCCGTCCAGGCCGCCCTTCAAAAAGCCTTTAATTTGCAGCGCCCGCTGCAGCTTCTCCACATCATCGCCATAGGAGCCGCGGCGCGTTGCGCGGGGCAGGGACCCCAGGCCGGAGATGCTGTCCACCCTGGCGTATTTGCTTTCCTTCTTTGGTTTTTCTTTCTCTTCAAAGGCCTGCTTCGCGGAGGAGGAGGTGTTCACCAGGCTTTTCATGATATAGCCGGACTGCTTGTTGTAGTCTACTTTATAAAACTGCCCGCTGGTGCCGGTGATGGTGACCTTGGTGCCCTTTTTGAGCACCGCGTAATAGATGCTGTCCGTATTGGGTTTGGAACGGAAGAAGACCTTGTCCTTGTTGACCGTGCCGGTATAGCTGGCGGCCTGGGCTGAAAAAGTAAACAGGGAGAAAAAGAGGAGCGCGGCCAGCAGGGCTGAGGCAGCGCGGTGGACAGTTTTCATGATTGCCTCCTGACGAAGTCCGACGGTTTTTTCAGGGTGTCACCCACAATATATTACAAAGATATTACAAAGTCAAGGGGAATTTGCTACAATTTGATAATAATTTCATCATTGTTTGTTCTAAAACTTAATTGTTCTGTTTTTAATCAGAAGGGGTCTTCCCCAAATCCGCCCATCATGCGCCCGCCCGGTAAAAACTTCAGCGTCCGTTTTGTGTTTGTGGACGTTTCTCATTGGGCGTGATACAATATTCAGCGAGCTGTTTTGTGGATAAAACGGCCTTTCATGGACGATTGACGAAGGGTTGAGGGGTACATGTACGATATTGTAATCATTGGCGCGGGGGTTATCGGCTGCGCGGTTGCCTACCGCCTGGGGCAGTATGAGGGCAAGTTCGCGGTGATGGATTTTGCCCACGATGTGAGCGAGGGGGCCAGCAAGGCCAACAGCGGCATTGTGCACGCGGGCTATGACGCCAAGGCCGGCACCGAAAAAGCCAGGCTGAACGTCAAGGGCGCCCGCATGATGAAGGACCTGTGCCGCACCCTGGGGGTGCCCTATGGGCAGCCCGGCGCCTTGGTGCTGGGCTTCCATGAGGAGGACCGCAAGGCCTTGGAAGCGCTGTATGAGAATGCCAAGGTCAACGGCGTGCCCGGCTGCCGGCTGATTGAGCGGGACGAAATCTTAAAGATGGAGCCCAACATCAACCCGGAGGTGCTGCTGGCGCTGGATGTGCCGGCCTCCGGCCTGGTCAGCCCCTATGAATTGACGCACGCTTTGGCTGACAGCGCCAAGGAAAACGGCTTTGATTTCCTGCTGGGCACCAAGGCGGAAGCACTGTCCTTCGCGGATGGCGTATGGACCATCAAAACCCAAGACGGTGACGTCAAGACGCGGGCGGTCATCAACTGCGCGGGTGTGCATGCCGATGTGCTGCACAACCAGATTTCCACCAAGCAGGTCAAGATCATCGCGCGCCGCGGCCAGTACTACCTGCTGGACCACAGCACGCCGCTTTTGTTTAACCGCACCATCTTCCAGGTGCCCACCAAGATGGGTAAGGGCGTTTTGGTATCGCCCACCACCCACGGCAACCTGCTGCTGGGCCCCACGGCGGAGGACATCCCCGATGGCCAGGACACCGCCACTACCCGGGACGGCCTGACGGATGTGCTGGCCAAAGCGCGTCTCACCTTCCCCAATGCCGATTTGCGCCAGGTGATCACCACTTTCTCAGGCATCCGCGCGCATGAGGTGGAGGGCGACTTTTTGATCGGCCAGGTGGAGGGCGCGCCGGAGGGCGCTTTTGAGGCCATCGGCATTGAAAGCCCCGGCCTGTCCGCGGCGCCCGCCATTGGTGAGGAGCTGGGCGACTGGGTGGCCTATTATTTGAAGCTCAAGAAAAACCTTAACTATATCGCACCCACGCCCCTGCCCAAGGCCTTTGCCGGCATGAACGAGCAGGAGCGCAGGGCCGCCTATGAAATCGACCCGGATTACGGCCGCATCGTCTGCCGCTGCGAGCAGGTGACCGAGGCCGAGGTGCGCCGCAGCATCCGCCGCCCCATGGGCGCACGCAGCCTGGACGGCGTCAAGCGCCGCACCCGCGCCGGCATGGGCCGCTGCCAGAGCGGTTTTTGCTCCACCCGCGTGATGGAGATTTTAGCAGAGGAGTTGGGCCAGGATTTGCGCCAGATTTCCAAATCCGGCGGCAAGAGCTGGCTTTTAACCGGCGGCATCGGCAAGGAGGACAGCCATGACTGACACGCGCATCCCCATTGATCTGCTCATCATCGGCGCGGGCCCCGCGGGCCTGGCGGCTGCCATCGCGGCCAAGCGCGCCGGCGTGATGGACCTGTTGGTCTTGGAGCGCGAGGACGAGCAGGGCGGCATCCTCAACCAATGCATCCACAATGGCTTTGGCCTGCACCGCTTCAAGGAGGAGTTGACCGGGCCCGAGTACGCCGAGCGCGACATCAAGGAAGCCCGGGATTTAAACATCCCCGTTCTTACCGGCACAACAGTCTTATCCGTGACCCGTGACAAGCAGGTCACCGCCGTCAGCCGCGAGCGGGGGATCGAGGTCTACCAGGCCAAGGCTGTCATCCTGGCCATGGGCTGCAGGGAGCGCCCCCGCGGCGCGCTGGCCATCCCCGGCAGCCGGCCTGCCGGCATCTATTCCGCTGGCACCGCGCAAAAGCTGGTCAACATGGCGGGCTTCATGCCCGGCCGCCGCGTCATCATCCTGGGCTCTGGCGACATCGGCCTGATCATGGCGCGCCGGATGACCCTGCAGGGGGCCCAGGTGCTGGCCTGTGTGGAACTGATGCCCTATTCCAGCGGCCTCAACCGCAACATCGTGCAGTGCCTGCAGGATTACGGCATCCCGCTGATGCTCTCCCACACAGTAGTGGACATCAAAGGCAGGGAGCGTTTGACCGGCGTCACCATCGCCCAGGTGGGGGAGGACCGCCGGCCCATTCCCGGCACCGAGCAGGAGTTTGAGTGCGATACGCTTCTTTTATCCGTCGGCTTGATTCCGGAGAACGAGCTGTCCCTGCAGGCGGGCGTGCGCCTCTCGCCCATGACGCAGGGCGCGGTGGTCAACAACCATTTTGAAACCAATGTGAAGGGCATCTTCGCCTGCGGCAATGTGCTGCACGTGCATGACCTGGTGGACTACGTCAGCCGGGAGAGCATGCAGGCGGGAGAGGCTGCCGCCCTCTACCTGAAGGGGGAGAAGGCACCCTTCCTTCGCTCCCAGGTCAAGGACGGCCAGGGCGTGCGCGGCACTGTGCCCCAGCGGCTGGATATCCCGATCGAAGAGGTGACAGACGGGGTAGAATTAATGTTCAGGCCCGATCGGGTCTATCAAAACCACTTTGTCACCGTGCGCACGCCGGAGGAGGTGCTGCTGTCCCAGCGGCGCTTCATCCTCACCCCGGGTGAGATGGCGGAGGTCAAGCTGACACCGGACATGCTCTCCCGCGTGCGCCAAAAGACACTGACAGTAGAGATTACCGAGGAAAAACAGACAACATGACGAAGCAAGACCCACGAAAAATTCTGGTCATTGGGGGCGTCGCTGGCGGCGCCTCCGCTGCCGCGCGCATGCGCAGGCTGGATGAGCACGCGGACATCACCATGCTGGAGCGGGGGCGCGACGTGTCCTTCTCCAACTGCGCCCTGCCTTATTTCCTGGGCGGGGAAATTGAGGATGCCGACACCCTCAGGCTGCTGGACCCCCAAACCTTCTGGGACCACTACCGCATCAAGGCGCTGCCCCTGCATGAGGCGCTGTCCATCAACCGGCAGGAAAAGACCGTCAGGGTACGGGATCTGCAAAATAATGTAGAAACCGATATGCCCTATGATCTGCTGTATCTCTCCCCGGGCGCGTCACCCATCATGCCAAAAAGCATTGAAGGGATTGATCTAGTGCATGTGTTCTCCGTGCGCAATGTGCAGGATGTGGAAAAAATCGCCGAGTGGCTTGATACCAAACAGGTGAAGAAGGCCGCTGTCATCGGCGGCGGCTTCATTGGGGTGGAGGTCATGGAAAACCTGGTGGAAAAAGGCCTTCAGGTCAGCCTGATTGACATGGCGCCCCAGGTGATGATGCCCTTTGACCATGACATGGCCCAGTTTTTGCACAAGGAAATTGTGGACCACGGGGTGGAGCTCATCCTGGGCGACGGCTTGCACAGCATCCAGGAGGACGGCGTCACGCTCCAGTCCGGCAAAAAGGTGGCAGCGGAGGCCGTCATCATGGCCATCGGCGTTTTGCCGGAGGTCAAACTGGCCAAAGAGGCGGGGCTTGCGATCGGCGAGACAGGCGGCATCCTGGTTGACCGCCGGATGCGCACCTCCGATCCATCCATTTACGCGGTGGGCGATGCGGTGGAACTCACCCATTTTCAAACCGGTCAAAAGACCAAACTGGCGCTGGCAGGCCCGGCCCTGCGCCAGGCGCGGGTGGCGGCCAACTCCGAAAACGACATGGCCGAGATGGTGCCCGACGTGGTGGGCAGCAGCGCGCTGCGCGTGTTCTCCCTCAACGCGGCGTGCACTGGGCTGTCGGAGCGCGCCTGCAGGGCCGAGGGCATCCAGTATCAGGTTGCCTTTGTGGTGCCCATGGACAAGGTGGGCATCATGCCCGGCGCGAGCCCTGTGTTTTTTAAACTGATCTATGAACTGGGCAGCGGCCGTGTGCTGGGCGCCCAGGCGGTTGGTCAGGGCGCGGTGGACAAGCGCATCGATGTCATCGCGACGCTGCTGCGCTTCAAAGGCACCATCCTGGATTTGAAAAACATCGAACTGTGCTATTCCCCGGTGTTTTCAACCGCGCGGGATGTGGTCACCATGGCCGCCCTCACCGCCTGCAACATCAGCGACGGGCTGGTCAAACAGGTGATGTTCACCCAGCTGCGCGATTTGCACGAAGAAGGCGCCCTGATCATCGACGTGCGCGAGGCGGATGAATATGCGCTGGGGCACATCAAGGGCGCCAAGAACATCCCCTTAAGCCAGCTGCGCGAGCGCCTGGAGGAGCTCCCCAAAGATCAGCCCCTCTATGTACACTGCCGCTCCGGCCAGCGCAGCTACAACGCGGCGCGCGCGCTGATGCAGCTGGGCTTTGAGGAGGTGTACAACGTGGCCGGCTCCTTTGTGGCGCTGTGCTGGTATGAGTACTACCAGGACAAGACGCAGGGCCGGGACCCCATTGTGACGGCATACAATTTTGAGTGAGGATCTAAGCGATAAGCGCTCCTCCCCAACAAAAAACACAGGCACATTTGACAGCCTGTGTTTTTTGCATATTGTGCTGCTTAAAGCCCGAAGAAAGCGTCCTTGACGATGTTTTGTTTGCGGATGTTGTGATCGCGCAGCAGGCTGCTGACAGATTTTGTCATCTGGGGGGAGCCGGCGATGAAATAATTGGCGTCATTGCCATGCTCCCGGGCAAAACTTGTGATGGACGCGGCCAAATCATCCCTGTTGCTCAAATAGCCTATTTCAATGCCATGGGCGCCGGCCATCCCGTCCAGATCATCCCGGTATAGGTATGCCTGTGCGCTGTCAATATATACAAGGCGTGTTTGCTCGGGCACAAAACCATTGCCCGCATCAATGCTTTTGAGGATGGATTTGAACGGGGTAATGCCAATGCCGCCAGCGATGAGCAGCGTGGGGCGGCTGTTTTTCAGGTAGAAGCTGCCAAATGGGCCCCGCATGCTCACCCTGGTCCCAGGCTTCATGTTTAGCAGGGATTGCTTGAATGGGCTGGGTTTGTCTCCAATCCGGGTTGAAATTTCGATGAACCCATCCTCCGCGGTGGAAGCAAGGCTGAAAGGCCTGAAAGCCTTGCTGATTTTTTCGTGCTTGATCGTAAACAGCGCGTGCTGGCCCGCGTTCCAGCGGATTTTCGCTTCTGGTCGAAAAATGAAGGTATACACATCATCAGCAGCCTTCACGCTGCGGTCAAAAATAATGTCCTGTCGCTTGAAAACCGGTAATAAATCCTTGAAAAAGCTCATTGTTTTTCTCCTTTTTGTGTTCGTTTAGTATCGCTCACTGATGTGGTCCATCAGCCGGGTGAGGTAGCTTGTCAAGTTTGCCAATTCGGCCTCGTTAAAAATATCAAACGCCTCCTGGTTTACCTGGTCGGAGGCAGCCCTTAACGCCTCCAGCAAGGCCAAGGCCTTCTCATTTAATGCAAGGTAGGCGGAGCGCCCGTCCGTGGGGTTTTCTATTTTGGTAAGCAGACCGTTTTTTTCCAGCCTGTTGATGACGCCCGAGATGGTAGGCCTGTCCGACTCCAGCGCGTCCGCGACCTCCGCTAATGTGATGCGCCCATTTTTCAGCGCGATTTGGTGCAGGACGGAGAACTGCCGGGCAGTGATGTTGTACTGAAGCAGCCGTGTGTCCAGGGCCTTTTTTAAAAAGCGGGATGACTTCACCAGCAGGTAGGAGATGTTATCCATGAACGAGCCCTCCTTTTAATTTATCAGCCCGGGTATTCAACGCGGCTTCTTTTGCCGGCGGCTTTGCGCTTGTGAAGCAATCAGCGTTTTTGAGGGCATACTCCTTCAATGTCCGGGGCTGCCTGCCGGTTATATCATAAAACCCTGATGTTACCTCCCTGGCTGTCCCCATGCGGGTCATCAAATACAAAGCGGCTGTAATGTTGACATAGTTTTTATCAAGCTTTCTGTGCCTGATGTAGTGCTTTCTGTACCGCAACAAGCCGGGTTTGGCATAGCGGATGTCCCGCCCGGTGACCTCGCTTAAGATGCGCGCCACCTGATGATAATCCAGCGCTTCAGGGCCGGTGATGGTGTGGGCGGTGTTCCGGTACCGTTCAGGGTGATGCAGCAGCACGGCCGCCGCGGCAGCGATGTCAGCAGCGTCAATAAAACTGGTTTTGCTGTTGCCTGCGGGCACAAAAACCTGGTTGTCCTTTATGATCTCCCGGGCATGGATACCAGAGATGTTCTGCATGAAAAAGCCTGGCCGGATATGGGCGTAGGGGATGCCTGCGGCTTCAATATATTTTTCAATTTTGTGGTGGGGAGGGATCGTATTGTTTTCCACCCCCATCAAGGATAAGAACGTCACCAGTTTGATCTGGCGCTGCGCCATCGCGTCGATGAAGGGGTACAAATCCCGCGGCTTTCCCAGATGCGGCGGCCGCATCAGAAAAACCCTGTCCACGCTATCAAGCGCGTCAGGATAGGTGCTCGGGTCCAAAAAATCAAAGCGCACCGCTTCGACGTCCTCCCCGAACAGCTGCCGCAGCTTTTTCAAATCTGTCCCCGCGGCACGTACCGCTTCGCCTTGTTGCTTCAGCTCCTCCACAACATATCGGCCCACATTCCCTGTCGCGCCTGTTACAAGTACCTTCATTGCATTCTCCTTTTAGATTGGCGCCGTCACCGCCATGTGGAACAAAGCAGCGCCATAAAGTTAGTGTACTAACTATATGGGCGTTTGTCAATTCCTGCTGATGATTTAGTTTATAAATGGTTGTTTTTTAATCTATACGCTGCGCAGCCAGCGCAGGGCGTCCTGCTCTGTTTTGGTGATGTATACGGTTTTGCCAAGTCCTGTTTGCTGGGCATAGGCCTTGAGCGCCACGCGTTCCAGCAGATTGAATTCACCCACCATCGCCAGGCGCATATCCAGCTGGGTGAACAGCTGGCTTAATTCCTTTACAAAGCCGCTGCGCAAATCAAACTTGCCCTCGTCAATCATCTCCCGGCGCAGCAGCACCTTGACGGACTGATGCGCGGTTTTGACCTCCCGCATCAGTTCCTTGATCTGATCCACGCTGTTGATGCTGCCCGCCTCGCCCTCAAGGCGCGCGATGCCGGGCGCTTCAATTTTGATAACAGGCGCGCTCATGCGTCCTTGGGCAGCGGGCGGATTAAGATAAAGGGCGTCAGCTCCTTGCCCTGGCCGGAGGGGTTGTCCTGCATCGCCTCCTGGATTTCCGCATCGCTCAGCGGGAAATCGCTGCTTTTGCCTAACTGGTTTCTATGAAAGTCATTGGCGTCCATGATCACCACCGGGATGCATGTTTTCTGGGTCAAATCATCGCACAGCTTGTCCGCGTCCGGCGGGTTGATCACCGCCAGCTCGTGATACTCCTGAAAATCACTGGCCGTGTAAAAGCCGTCAATCCCGGCCACGTCATGCCCGCACACCTTGTAAAACACGCCCTTGATGCCAAAGGGCTTGGTGATGGCGGAGAGGAAGGTCGCCAGCAGCACGCGGGGTAGGCCCGCGATGTCAATGGTCATTTGCAGCTTGTAGGGCTCGTGCATGCCGATGCCCGTGCTGTTGTGGCCGGCGAAGCGCCACAGCACGTTGGCCCAGAAGCCGGGCTTGACCTGCTCCCTGGTTTTGACGGAGCCCACGCACATGCCCATGACCTTGGCGCCAAAGGAGAGGACATCCCCAGGCTGGTACAGGGGTTTGACATAGCGCTCCAGCAATTGCGCCTGGTCCTCATGGGGCTTGACGAAATGCGTCTTGATGGCATAGCGCGCGTAGCGTTTGCCGCTCTCGCCCGTGATGTCCCCGCGGTCATAATAGACAATATCGCCCAATTCCCGCCGCTGGTGGGCCAGGTTCCTGGTGCCGTCTTCTGTCATCTTGTCCTCCAAATCAGTTTGCCTGCCCCAAAACAGGGAACGCGCCGGTACATATAAACGCTTTGCATTTTAGCAAATGCCTTCCCGCAACGTCAAGGAAAGGGGGCAGGCGGCGGAAAGGCTTGACGCGGGGGTAAAGAAAATATAAAATTGAGTTGTTAAAGACATCATAAAAGGAGGGATATTGTGGAGTTTGCTGGCCAGCTCATGCTGGCATATTTGGAGGAGGATGATACGCGGCGCGTTTTATTCCGCGTACGTCCCCTGATATCACAGGAAGGCGCCTTCACGCCGGAGGACCTGGAGGAGCTGGAGCAGGACGGCTTTTTGCGCATCGCGCCGGACCGTCAGGAGCAGCACAGCTTCAAGGACCGCATGAGCGAGTTGGGCTCTTTATGCCTGATCAATCTGCTCCACGCGGAGACGGCCATGGGCAAGGTGCGCCTCAACAAGAATTACGCGCCCGGCCGGGGCGACAATAACCGCTATATTATTTATTCCGATGCCATCCAGGCCCTGCCCAGCGAGATGGTGTATGAGGTGGTCTCCGAGGACAAGCGGCACACCGTGCTCACCAGCCAGTATTATCTGCGCGCGGGCGGCCGCATCTCCGGCCCCCACTGCCCCCAGGGCTCCATCACCTGCCCGGCCTCCCAAAGCCTGATGCCCGACTGCGAGCGCCTGTTTTTGGTTGAAATGCCAGACGGCACAAGCCGTATGTTTTATTGGCCGCGCTCTGAGCAGCTGGAGGGTTTGCGGCAAGCGGCAGAAACAGCAAGCGAAGCGTCAGAAACAGATGAGGACGCGCAGGCGGATTGGCTTGCAGAGGACGCGGATACCCAGGAGGATGTACCCTTCACCCCGCCCAGCTATCCGCTTTTTGACGCGGCCAGGCAGCAGGTGTATGACGCGCTGCGCGTATCCGGCTTTGATCTGGACGAGGCGCAGGCCGCGCATCTCTTGATGGCCTGCCTGCTGTTTGAGCGTGTGGGCCTGGCGGGCGACAACCTGTCGGATGCCTATTTTGCCGCCCAGACGCTGCTGGAATTGTTCCCTTCCCTGGCAGTCACCCTGGGCCACAAAAGCAACGGTTCCCCCCAGCATGTACTCTCCCTTCTGGTGGAGGAGGGCAAGGGCAAAAAGCGCTACTTCAAGGACCCCTGGCCCATCTTCCACATTAAAAGCGGCACGGGCATCCCCCAAATGCCCAGGGAGGGCAAGACCCTCAACATGAAGGTGCTGTCCGCCTTTTTGGAGGAGCAGGCCAAAAACGTCGGCGCGCAGGAGGCGGAACTGGACAGCCTGCTGCTGTCGCTTACCAGGCAGGATCATCCGCTGCCCCTGCGTCTGCGCGCCCAGATTGCCCGGTTTTATCGCTGCGGCTGCGCGTTTGAGCACCAGCACGATTGTGTGGCCTTGATCAAGCGGGTATTTACACAGCCCTATTACCGCGCATTGGGGCTTGAGGAAGAAGAGGACGCCCAGGCGCAATGGGCCTACTGAAGGAAATTACCAGCACCGCCAACCCCCAGGTGAAGCGGTGGCGTCAATTGCAAACCAGCGCCGGCCGCCGCGCGCACGGACTGTTTCTGGCTGAGGGCGAGCACCTGTGCGAGGAAGCCCTCAAGCACAGCGCCGCGGTCCGTTTTTTGGTGCAACAGGACAAGGCGGAGCAGTATGCCCGCTTTATTCATGCCGGTTGTGAAGCCTTTTTGGTGAGCCAGCAGGTCATCAAAGCCCTGGCTGACAGCAAAACGCCGCAGGGCTGCGTCGCGGTGTGCCAGATTCCGGAATCCCTGCCGCTTGCGTCTGCCGGCCCGCGCCTGCTTGCGCTCAACCGCCTGCAGGACCCGGGCAACCTGGGCACCATCTGGCGCACGCTGGACGCCGCAGGCTTTGACGGCCTGATCGTGGATCCGGGTTGCGCGGATCCCTTCTCGCCCAAGGCGGTGCGCGCCAGCATGGGCGCGGTGTTCCGGGTGCCTGTCTATGCCTGTGACAGCCTGGCGGAAGCCCTCACACAGCTTGATCACCACGTGAAGGTCGCGGGTGATCTGGCCGGAGCGCCCTATTATGAGCACCCGCCCTTTGGGGAGCGGGTGTGCTTGCTGGTGGGCAACGAGGGCGCGGGCCTGGAGGAGGAGTTGCTGTCGCTGGCGGATTACCGCCTGCGCCTGCCCATCCCCGGCGGGGCGGAATCCCTCAATGCCGCGGTGGCGGCGGGGCTGATGATCTACGACATTCTGCAACGCGGGGATTCATAAACTTAAATCAATTATGCCCAAAATAAAAACAGCACCGCATGCCGTGACGCAGTGCTGCTTGCTAATAAAGTGTTTAGCGTCTCACAAGCCGGGCCAGGAAAATCACGATGCAGGCGCCCACAATCGCGACCAGCAGGGACGCGATGCTGAAGCCATCGTTGTAGTTGATGCCCAAAAGACCAGCCACGAATCCGCCAACGACCGAGCCGATAATGCCCAGGATAATGTTGACAACCAGGCTGTTCTCACTGCCCATGATCTTGCCCGCCAAGAAGCCGGCAATCGCGCCAAATAATGCCCATAGCAACAGGTTCACTAACATAGGCCATCCTCCGTTTTCTTCAAGTTTGGATTTTGTGCAAGCGCACACTGCGATTATACCCAAAAAAATTCTGTCATGTTAAAAAATATGGATAATGACGCCAATTTGGGTATATTGCATGTAAGGAGGTGATTTTATGGATCACATCGAAGAGAAGCTCAAGAACATTGTGCTGGCTGGTATTGGCGTGATTGCCAATACAGTGGAAAAATCCAAAGACGCGATTGTGGATTTTGTCAGCAGTGACTCCGGCAAATCCCTCGCGCAAAAGGGTGAGCAGGTCGTGCAATCCGCGGTGGACGCGGGCAGCAAGGCTTACCAGAAGGTGAAGGACGCGCTGAGCGAAGCAGAATTGAGGGATCGTATGAAAGCGGAAAAAGAACGGCTCAAATCCTTGGCCAAGCAAGTCCATGCGCTGAGCGATGATGAAAAAGAAGTGTTTGAAAGCTACCTGAACAAGTACCAGACCGAGCCCGAACCCACATCCTTTGGCCCGGAGGAGGGCAAGGACCCCAAGTCCGAGGAAGCGCTGGGCAAGCCCGGCGTGACGGAGTCCGCCTTTGACCCGCCGGAGGGATCACAGCCCAGTAAAAAATCATCCCAGCAGCCCTTGACGCCCACCGCCCCGGATGACGAGGAGAACGTCAAGCGCATGCAGACCAACACCATGAACGAGCACCTTAAACAAAACGTCCCCTACGATTTCTAAGTAATACTGAACGCACAAAATAAAACAGGCAATTTTATGACGGTTGCCTGTTTTTATGATGCGCGTCGATATATCCTAATCCCCGGCGGCTTTGAAGTTGTAAATGGGCTTGATGATATCCAGCACCTCCACCGTATCGCCAATGGCATTTAAGATATGCTCCTTGTCCTTATAGGCCATGGGCGCTTCATCAATGGTGGTTTTGTCCAGCGTGGAGGAGTAGATGCCCTCCATGCTGCGCACAAAGGCGCCCAGGTTGATGCTGCGCTTTGCCTCGCCCCGGCTCATGATGCGGCCCGCGCCGTGGGGCGCGGAATGGTTCCAGTCCGGGTTGCCCTTGCCGCGCGCTAAGATCGATCCGTCCCGCATGTTCAGCGGAATCACCAGGATTTCGCCTTCATGGGCCGATACCGCGCCCTTTCTTAGGATATTCTTGTCATCAATATAGTTGTGGATGGTCTGGAACACCTTCGCGTCACGCAAACTGACCGGCGGGTTCAGGCCCTCCGCGATGCGCTCCGCCATCACCTCGCGGTTCCAGGCGGCCCAGCGCTGGGCGATGCGCATGTCGTGCAGATAATCTGCCAGCAGGGCGCCCTCCAGGTAGGCCAGCGCCTTGGGGATGGATGATGTATTCTTTTTGCCCGCGTTGTGGTAGCGGATGGCCATATCCTGGTAGTGCCCCGCGATCTGCGTGCCCAGGTTGCGCGAGCCGGAGTGGATCAGCAAATACAGCTTGCCTGCCTCATTGCTGGCCACCTCGATAAAATGGTTGCCGCCGCCCAAGGTGCCCAGCGAGCGGTAGATGCGCTGGATGTTGCGGATCTGGTCAAAACACTTGAGTTTTTCAAGCATCTGCGCCTGCTGCTCGGGGTATTCTACATGCTGGTTCACGGTGAAGCCGGCCGGGATGCGGCGTACAATCCTGTCAAAGGCCTTGGGGTCAAACTGATCCCTTGCCATGGGCAGTTCCATCACCAGCACGCCGCAGCCCACGTCCACCCCCACCAGGTTGGGGCACACCTTGTCCACAATGCGCATGGTGGTGCCAATCACGCAGCCCATTCCGGCGTGCACATCCGGCATGATGCGCACATGCGCGCCCTGCACAAAAGGCTGGTCCATCAATTCCGCGATCTGCGTATAGGCCGACTGCTCCACATCCTGTGTGAATACCTTCGCGCTGCCGTATTTTCCGTCAATCTGCAGCAAATAAACGCTCCTTTCAATATGTCAATGACCCATCCCGTATTCTTATCATACCACAGGTTTCCCTTTATGTTTGCCGGGCAATCTGTTATGCTCTTAGCAGAAAAACGCACAGGAGGATGACAACCCATGGTGTTTCAAACATTTGATGCCCTGCCGCAGGACGCGAAGACAAGCCTGATTTTGCTGGGGGAGGACAATTATGTAGCAGAGGGGCAAAGCGCCCTCACGGGGGAGCAGTTTGCCCATATCCTGGCGCTTAAGCTGAAGCCCGGCAAGCTGGAAGCAATCCAGACCCTGACCAAGGACGGGATCAAGACCGGTTTTTACGCCCTGCTGCCCAAGGAGCTCAATTATGACAAGCTGGAGGAACTGACCGCCGAGGTGGCAGGCCGCCTGCGCGCCTTGAAGGCCGACGCGGTGCACATCGCGCTGGCGGATGACAGCATAGCGGCGCTGTCCGGCGCTTTTTACAAGCAGCTGGCGCTGATGGATGACGGCTTCACCCACTACAAAACCACCGGCATTGACCCGATCGATCCGGAAGCGGACAAGCCGGAGGATGACGCGTGGACGCCCGAATTTACCCTGTATCTGCCCGAAACCATGGACAAAAAGGCGGAGGAAAAGAAGGCCAAACAGGCCCAGAAATTGGCCGAAGGCATCCGCATCGCGCGCAGGTTGGTCAACGAACCGGCCAACGTGATGTCGCCGGAGCGCCTGGCCAAGGAAGCCAGTAAACTGGCCAAAAAACACGGGTTTGAGATCGAAGTCTTTGACGAGAAGCAGATCCAGGACATGGGCATGGAGGCCTTTTACAGCGTCGCCAAGGGCTCGGACGCCCCGCCGCGCTTCATGGTCATGCGCTATATGAACAACAAGGACACGGATGAGGTGCTGGCGCTGGTGGGCAAGGGCCTCACCTATGACTCCGGCGGCTATGCCCTAAAGCCCGCCGCCGGCATGGACACCATGTTTTGTGACATGGGCGGCGCGGGCGCGGTCATCGGCGCCATCAGCGCGCTTTCGATGCTAAAGGCCAAGGTCAACGTGGTGGCCATCGTCGCGGCCTGTGAGAACATGATCTCCGGCCACGCCTACCGCAACGGCGACATCATCGGCAGCCTGGCCGGCAAGTTCATCGAGGTGGTCAACACCGACGCCGAGGGCAGGCTGACCCTGGCCGACGCCATCACCTACGCGGCCACCGTGATCAAGGCGGACAAGATCATCGACATCGCCACCTTAACCGGCGCTGTGGGTGTTGCCCTGGGCAACCAGATCACCGGTGTGGTGGCGGATGATGAGGACATCTGGGCTGCCATCTCCGCCGCTTCTGAACAAAGCGGCGACAAGGTCTGGCGCCTGCCGCATTTTGACCACCTGGCAAAGAGCAACAAGTCCGAACGCGCCGACATCAAAAACTCCGGCGGCCGCATGGCTGGCACCGCCACGGCGGCGCTGTTTTGCCGCGCCTTCGCCTTTGGCGTGCCGTGGGGCCATCTGGACATCGCCGGCACCGCCTACCAGGACAAGGCCAGCGCCAAGGCGCCCCTGGGCGCCACCGGCATCGGGGCGGAGATTCTAACCCGCGCCGCCATGAAATTGTTTGATTAATCCTCACATAACCAACAGCCCGGAGTGATCGCAAAAACTCCGGGCTGTTTTATGCCAACAATCTTGATTAGACGTGTCTGCCCTCTGAATCATGCAGCATGTCGTTGCGCAGGGTCCACAGCTTTTGTGACCAGTCCACCTTAAACAGGGTGGGGAAGATCAGGCGCAGGTGCTGCTCCCAGATGGTCTGCTCCTCCGCCTCCCGGTGCGCGCGGATCTGTGCCAGCGTGGGTTTTTCATACACCGTCTTGCCGTCCTTCACAAAGGGCACCAGCATTTTCTTTGCGCTGTACCGGGTCAAGGTCATGCGCTTCCAGGTGTCCTTCGGGTCAAAGATGGTGAGCGGTTGGGTTTCATCGATCACCTCATCCGACAAGGTGATCAAATCCGCCACAGCCATGTGGTTCTCATCATAAATACGGTACAGCTCCTGGTGCCCGGGCAGGGTCACCTTGACCGGGTTGTCCGAGCGCTTGATTTTGGGCAGCAGCACGCCGTCCGTTTCCAACGCGTTCATTTTGTACACGCCGCCAAAGGCGGAGCGGTCTGCGCTGGTAATCAGTTTGGTTCCCACGCCCCATAGGTCAATCCGCGCGCCCTGCAGCTTCAAGTCGCGGATGATGGTCTCATCCAGGTCGTTGGAGGCGCAGATGATCACCTCCGGGAAGCCGGCCGCATCCAGCATTTTGCGCGCTTCCTGGCTTAAATAGGCCAAATCGCCGGAGTCCAGGCGGATGCCCAGGGGCCTGCCGCCCTGCGCCTTGAGTTCCTTGAACACCTTGATGGCGTTGGGCAGGCCGGAGGCCAGGGTGTCATAGGTGTCCACCAAGAGCAGCGCGTTGTCTGGGAAGCTGGCAGCGTAGGCGCGGAAGGCCTCCACCTCGCTTTCAAAGCTCATCACCCAGGAGTGGGCGTGCGTGCCGGCCACCTTGATGCCAAAGGTTTGTCCGGCCAGGACGTTTGAGGTAGAATCACACCCGCCTATCACGGCGGCGCGCGCGCCATACAGCCCGGCGTCCGGCCCCTGGGCGCGGCGCAGGCCAAACTCCATCACTGAGTCACCTTCCGCCGCCCGGCACACGCGGTTGGCCTTGGTGGCGATGAGGGATTGGTGGCCTATCAGGGTGAGCAGCGCGGTCTCAATCAGCTGCGCCTGCGCAAGTGGCGCGTCCACGCGCACCATGGGTGTGCCGGGGAAGACAAAGCTGCCCTCCGGCACAATGTCAATGGTGCCCGTAAAGCGGAAGCCCTTTAAATAGTTAAGGAAATCCTCCTCAAACAGGTTTAAGCTGCGCAGGTAGGCAATGTCCTCCGGGCCAAAGCGCAGGTTTTCAATATAGTGCAAAAACTGCTCGTTGCCGGCCATGATGGCGTAGTTGAGCCCGGGCGCGTGGCGGAAGAACATCGTAAACACCGCGCGGCGGTTTTGCATGCCCTGTTTTAAATAGCCCTGCAGCATGGTCAGCTGGTACAGATCAGTCAGCATGGTCAGGTTTCTCATCATCGTTCCTTTCTATTCCAGGTGGTCGATATCATCCAGGTACAGCGCTGCCGCCGCGTCAGACGGCATGTTAAAGCCATCCCTGGGGGACAGGGAGACGCCCAGGGGCGCGGGGCCGTCCGGCAGGCAGTTGCGCTTGAATTGATTGGCGAAGAAGCGGCGAAAGAAGTCGCGTAGCCGGGTCTTGATGTCAGCGG
The DNA here is from genome assembly GCA_012837525.1 of Clostridiales bacterium. Lineage (GTDB taxonomy): Bacteria > Bacillota > Clostridia > Christensenellales > Aristaeellaceae > UBA6115. Next base: position 17,822 of record DUQZ01000036.1, read on the forward strand.
GCGCAAACTGTCCGTCAAACGCTGTCACCGCGCGGGCGTAGATATCTGCAGGGCTCAGCCTTTGCGCCAGGAAGTGGTGCAAAAAGAAGTCCGTGAGCAAATAAGGCCCCAGGATGTCCTCTGTTTTCTGGGTGATCTGCCCGCTGGTGCCGCTTAGCAATTCCGGGCTGATGGGCGTGTCCAGGATGTCCAGCAGCACCTGCCGCAACGCGGGGTTTTCCGTTGCCTGCGCGTACTGGCGGATGATCAGGCGGATGGCGGTCTTGTACAGCCCGCCGTTGACCCCGTACATGCTCATATGATCCCCGCCAAAGGTGGTGAAGCCCAGCGCCAGCTCGGACAGATCGCCGCTGCCCACCATCATGCCGCCCACCTGGTTGGCCTTGTCCATCAGCACCTGGGTGCGCTCCCGCGCCTGGGCGTTTTCAAAGGCGGCGTCAAAGCGATCCGCCGGCTGCTCAATGTCCTTAAAATGCTGGACCAAGGCTTCATGTAAGGGAATCTCCCGCGGGGTAAGGCCAGCGGCTTCCATCAGCCGCCAGGCGTTGTCCTTCGTGCGGTTGGAGGTGCCCAAGGCGGGCAGGGAGATGCCATATATTCCCGCTTTGTCGATGCCCAATATCTCAAACGCGCGCAGGCAAATCAGCAGCGCCATGGTGGAATCCAGCCCGCCGGAGATGCCCAGCGTAACGGCTTTGATGCCGATGCGCTGCATGCGCGTGGCCAGGGCCCGCGCCGCGATCTCCAGCGCCTCATCACACCAAACTGCCCGCGCGGCAGCGTCTTTGGGCGCGTAGGGCATCTGGGGGTGCGGTTTAAAACTGGGCGCAATAAGCGGTTTGCCATTCATTTTTCCGGGTTTTTCCAGTGCGACCACGGCGCTTGCCATTTGTCTTTCAAAAGCGGGCGCGTAGGACAGCGCCTGCCCCTTCTGTACAATCACGGCGTCGCCGGGGTAGACGGCATCGGTTGTGGATTCATTGGCCCCCGCGTTGGCATAGACGACAGCGGGCATATCGCTGAAGGCGCGGGATAAAGCATCCGGCAGCCCCGCCAATTCACCCGCGCGCGCGGGGCGGGCGGCCGCTGCCAGCACCAGGCTGGCGCCGCTGAACTCCGCGTCCTTCATGTCCTCAACAAAGCAGATGAGGGCCTGATGATCAAGCCCGATGGGGGACAGGTCAACCAGCGCGCCGGGTTCATCGCCCGCCTGGAAGTGGGGCAAATCCGCGCGGTTCAGGGTACGCTTGTACACAAACCGCGCGATCCGGCCGTTAAGAGCTATGGCAAGGGCGTTGTAAACCTGGCCGTCTTTTGCCAGCGGCAAGCCAAACACCACCAGCATGCCCTGGCTTTCCTTCGTGATGGCGCCAGCTGCTTCGCGGCAGGCGCGCAGCACGCGCGCATGGGTCAAGAGGTCCCCGGCGTGGCCGCAAAGGCACAGCGGGGGCAGCAGCAACACCTGGGCGCCCGCGGCCCTGGCCTGTGCCACGCGCGCCAAGATCGCCCGCGTATTCCGGGTGATATCAAGCGGCGCGCCATCAGCCGGCGCCCCGGCCATCACCTTGATGGTTTGTGCCAAACTGTCCCTCCTTGTTGTTCAGGTTGGGTGTATGGTCCATACGCTTTATCCATCATAAACCCCTGGCGCAGTGATGGCAAGCCATGTGGTATACTCAAACCGTCAAGACAGTTTTTACGTGGAGGGTACCATGCGGTTGGGCATTATGGGCGGAACCTTTGACCCCATTCACCTGGGGCATTTGCATGTGGCGCGCGTCGCGCTGCGCGAAGCGGCGCTTGACAGCGTCCTCTTTTTGCCCGATGGCGACCCGCCGCACAAGCAGCCCGGCGCCAGCGGGGCGGACCGCCTGAAGATGACCCAGCTGGCGATAAAGCAGGACCCCGCTTTCTGGGTGAGCGACATGGAATTGCGCAGGCCCGGCCGCACCTATACCGTGGATACCCTGATGGCGCTGCTGAAGGAAGATCCCGCGCGCGAATTGCACTACCTCATTGGCGCAGACACGCTGTTTCAGTTCCCCAGCTGGAAGACCGCCCACAAGGTGGCCACCCTGTGCAGCATGCTGGTGGTGCCCCGGCCGGGGACGGATTTGGATGAGGTGCGCTGGTTCATGCGCAAATTGTTCGCGGACTTTGGTTTACAAAGCAGCCTGCTGTCACAGCCAGGGCCGGACATCTCCTCCACCCAGATCAGGGAGCGGGTGAAGGCGGGGGAGGACATATCAGCTCTGGTGTCGCGCGCGGTGGCGCTATATATCGCGGAAAACGGGCTGTATCGCCCAGCCCCTTCCCAAAATAACAAACAAGATTGAAAAAGTGCAAAAAATTGCACCAGTTTGTATAAAATACACATTACTTACATATTCCGCTCGTGTTTCTGAACCGAAGAATGAAACGCGCAGATTTTCCCCATAAATGCTGCTTACCAAAACAGAAATTTTGTTGGCCTATTTTTGACGAACACCGCAAAAGCCATTGACCTATATTGCGTTTGCGCCTATACTGATGGCATTGTGGACAGGAATCAGACTTTGGTCCACTTACACGACCGAATCACTTGAGGGTTCGAACATGGTACGGAATGTACAAAAAACGACGGTGAAATGCGCACAGCAATTTTATCTTTATACATACACAACCTGTTTACCGGTGTAATTTTCTCTATTTTCGTTCAAAAGGAGATATTTTAACGTGAAAACAATGTAAGACGGTTTATCGGGCTACTCGCGGCAATCGTCTGCCTGCTGCAGGTGATGCTGCCTGCCGCGCCCGCTGCTGCGGCCAGCTCCTCTACCCAAATCCTGACCTGGCTGAAGGGAACCAACTCCGTCATCGATGCCGCAAACGGGGTCATGACGAGCAAGCCCGCGCAAAAAGCATCTCCGAGCATGTTTTGAACCTCAATTTTTCCTACACCGGCAACGCGGAAAAATATGGGGTGGAAATCCGCCTGCCTGCCAGCATTTTCAAGGACAGGAATGGCAACAACATCGGCGAGACGATTGTTCCGCTTGTGAAGTATCCGGAAATTCCAACAACCGGCGCAAAATTCAACTATGAAATCGACCCGAAAACCAACGAAATCATTATCAGAAACACAGAGAAGGTGGAGGGCAACTTCTACCTGATTTTGGACATCAAATACAATGTACAGCTGTCTGAAGTCAAAATGGACCAGGTGACTGTGGCCGGGGAGACCGTCTACCGGCAAACGAACGATTTTACCGCCACCATGAAGGTAGCCGGGGATGATCAGGCCTACGAGTCCAACCGCCTGTCCATCGACTACCGCACCCAGGTGACCTTAAACTCACTGAGCAAAACCCGGTATGCCGTATATCATACCTGGCCCCATGGCACAAATGACAAACCCGCGGACGCGGATGATTATTTCTACATCACCTGGAAGCTGTCCGCCAGCACCCTGAATGACGACACCATGCCCTATTCAATCCAGATCCTGGAGGACAACCCGCCGGGCGGGCAATATGGTGAGATGTATGCCTACTCCTATTCATACGGGGGTGGCTTCCAATTTGGTACGCTGGAAGATTTCAAGGCCTTGTTCAATCCCTACAAAAAACCCATCACAAAGCCGCTCCTGACCACGTCTGCTGACAATACATACTGGGAGCCTTACGTCTATTACCGCTACCCCAAATCAATCCTGGAAAACGGAAAAACAACCGTTCACAACCAGGTCAAGGCCGATGCCCTGGGTGTGGACGGCATGGTCTCCTCAAAGGCGACGGCTGTGTCCTATGAATGTATTCAGCCAACACCCCGGCCTTCGCCCACACCAGTCCCCGCGGCCACCGCGCCGCCGGACACGCACAGTGCCAACAAATACAATACCGGAACCAGCTACGCAATACTCAACCGGCTGGAGGACACCAACAAGCCGCAGAAGCTGGTCAACAAATATCCGGCAGAGACCCAGCTGCAAGGCAATTTCTACTTCTACTCCAGTGTCTACGGCTGGTATTTGTCAAAGGAAGGCGACCAGTATGGCGTAAAGGACTATACATCGGTCACCACGGATGATCGTTTGGTGTTCTCTGTTGCCGTGTCTTAATTGATACAATGTAACGAAACAGAATTCTTACTCCTTAACGATGCACCCGCACAGGTGCATTTTTGCACACCCCTCATAACGATGCCGTATGCACCGTTACGGAATAAA
>DUQZ01000037.1 GCA_012837525.1 Clostridiales bacterium
GAAGATTCAAAAGGCCTTTGAAACCTATCAACAAGAATAGGCGGGGTGGTATCAACTTCATCAAGGCAAGGCGCAGGAGCCGGAGCCTGATCCCTTAGTTATTATACTAAGGGCGCACTTCTATACATGGTCTGGCTACATGTATCGTGCGCTCTGCGAGGCTTAGCCGACTGACTGCAATTCTTATGTACAGTCAGTCGTTTTGCGTCGCTTTGCTCCGTCAAGAAGGCTTCGCCCTCTTGCGCTGCTAAAGCAGCTATCTCCCTCCCGGGAACCAACGGGCTCCCTATCAAGACCGTTCACTCTGACGGTCTTTTTTGTATCCCTTCCTAATCTATCCATCATTATCAGGAGGTATCCCATGCAGAAAAAACTGGAACAAATTGATGCAAACTATGCCCGTCTTCAAAAGCAACTGGAACAGGCGCAGCATCAACAACAACGCCTCGAAAACCGAAAGAGCTACATCGAGGGTGGTGACCGAAAGAAGCGGACACATCGCTTGATTACCAGAGGGGCTGCCATTGAAAGCATCGCGCCTGAATTAAAACCAATCCCAGAAACTGACTTCTACACCCTAATGGAACAAATCTTCACGTTGCCTGAGGTAAAGACTGTGGTTGATGACCTTGCTGAACACTTTGCAAAGGACGACTGATGGCGCTATTCCATTTTTCTGTAACCCAGGTGAAGCGCAGTGCAGGACAGTCCGCCATTGCATCCGCTGCCTATCGGGCAGGCGAAAAACTATATAGTGAATATTATGGCGAAGTTAGTGACTACACCCGAAGAGGCGGCGTCATTTGTTCAGGCATCCTGCTACCACCACATGCACCTGAGGAATATCTGGACAGGCAAACACTGTGGAATGCCGTTGAAAAGGCAGAGCGTGGCAAGGCAGCCCAACTGGCATACAGCTTTGACATTGCGCTACAAAATGAGTTCAGCAGAGAGGAGAACTTAGCCATAGTGAAGCAGTTTTTGGAAGAACAGTTTCTCAGTCGTGGCATGGTTATTGACTATGCCATTCATGAACCGGACACAGAAGATGGCGGTATTCCTAATCCACATTTCCATGTGCTCTGTCCCATCCGCCCCATAGATGAAACCGGAAAATGGGGATTCAAGCAGCGCCGGGAGTATGTGCTGGATGAGCAAGGAGACCGTACATTGGATGAAAAAGGTAAGCCAATATTCAACGCAGTGCCTATCACCGACTGGGGAAGACCGGAAACCCTGGAAACCTGGCGACAGGCATGGGCGGAACTGTGCAATGATAAGTTTGCTGAAAAGGAACTGCCTTGTCGTATTGACCACCGTTCCTATGAACGTCAGGGATTGGATGTTCTCCCAACCCGCCATGAGGGGCCAACAGTTAGCGCGATGGAAGCCAAAGGACTAAGCACCAACAAGGGCGATATGAACCGATGGATCAAGGCAACCAACAAGCTGATCAGTCTGGCGAAACAGAGAATTTCCGAGCTACTGGCATTATTAAAGCAAATGAGAACGGAGCATTCCACACCCCCAATTCCTTTGCTCAGTGAACTGCTGATGGACCACCTGACAGAACGCAACGCCGGGGCCCGGAGCAATAAAGCCAAGGTGGCCAACCTGAAAAACCAGTCACAAATTCTCAATTACCTGGAGGCAAAAAACCTTAGTACAGTGGGTGAGCTGATGGATTATCTATCCTCCATTAACAAACGGATTGATGCCCATAAGGAAACAAATCAAACCTATACCAGTCGAATGAAAGAACTGGATGATCTGCTTCGCTTGTGCACCTACTACACTGAAGGTAAACCCATTGCAGAAAAACTGAACAGCATTCGTTTCAAAGGAAGACGGGAAGCCTTCAAGGCAGAACATGATGAAGTCCTTCGCAAGCTCTACATGGCACAGCGGAAGCTGAAGCATTATTTTACTCTTGAAGGCAAGTTACCCATCGCCAAGTGGCGCAAAGAACTCGCAGCTTTGGAGCAGAAACAGCAGGAAACCGAGAATGAAATGCGCCCACTTTATGCTGAGGTAAAAGAGCTTTGGAAGATTCGCCACATGGCACAACAGACGCTTGATAAACAGCAAAGGGCAACTCAAAAGAAAACGAAAGGACACGAAATCGGGTAAACCCGACAACCTTTGGGAGTACAGTCATCATTTCAATTGATGCCGTACTCCCGTGCACCTTGACAACAGAATATGTATTTGGAGGCTATATTGAGCAGACAAAAGAAGCTAGTTAACAACAGCGATTATCCTGACCATGCCATTGAACGTATTGCCCGTTGCATCTTGCCAGACATCCTGGCCTATTTTGAAAGTGAAGAAGGGCAGCAGGAGTTTAAGGAATGGAAGGCATTACAGGAGGCGATGAAAGAGAAGAAAACAGACACAAAATAGGTAACCAAATAATCAAGATATCCCGATAATATGGCATTCCCCGGACAATCAAGGTACGCTTCGCTTTTCTCCTTGACAGCCGGGGGATGCTATATTTGTTTACAGCTAAGAAAGCAATGGCAGGCTTTGCTTCCGCACTTTAACAGTCTGGCTTGAGAAGAGCTATGCTTTTCTTTTTCTTGAGCTACGTGGTTTGGAATCTTCTTGTTTTGCAACACCATTACGAAAATGGGTATTTTCATATTTCTCAAAACAAACCAATAATCCGAACCCATCTCCTATCAGAAAGATTTGGTTCGGATTATCGTTGTCTGGTGCCGGTGGTCGGACTTGAACCGACACGGTATCGCTACCAACGGATTTTGAGTCCGTCGCGTCTGCCATTCCACCACACCGGCAGGCACCGTGTGGCATTATAGGCAGGTTGGGCGCGATTTGTCAATTGAAATTTGAAAATCTACATGTCTGCGCCGGGTCAAAATCCACTGTTTGAAGCGCCGGAAGGTCAGCCTGTGAATCAGGCCCACCAGGCCAAAAACAGTCAGCATGGCAGGCTACAGCTTTTCCTCAAAGCGGATGTCGATCCGGCTGTTGCTGGTGCGCACGCTCAGGGATTTGCTGCCGCCGTCCTGCTGGCGGGGCAGGCTGTTTTTGCTGTTGCTGGTTTGTGAGCGAATGGTGTAATCGCTTTGCCGGCCTGGCAGCACGCCCTCAATCTTCCCGTTGCTGGAGGTTAATTCCAAGGCGTCTGTGGTAATCTGCTCAACCGTGATTTTGCCGTTTGAGGTCTTGAGCGTCAGGGCTTCGGGCGCCAGGATTTTCTCCGCCTTGATGCGGGCGTTGGAGTTGGTGGCGGTCAGCGTGTGCTTCACCTGGATTTTCTCCAGCTTGATGCTGCCGTTGCTGCCCTTCACCTGCATGGTTTTCGCGCCCACGTTGTCCAGGTCTATCGTGGCGTTGCTGGTGGCGTAGGTGGCCGTGCCCCAGCAGGCGACGTTCTTGGCATCCAGCTTGGCGTTGCTGGTGCGCAGGTCCAACTCTGCCGCCAGCTCATAGGGCACAAAGATGTTCACCTCGCGCATGTTGGGCTGGCTGCTTTTAAACAGCAGGAAATTGAAGGTAAACTCCGGCGCCTGGCGGATGAGGGACAGCACGCCGTCCTCTAAGGTAAAGTCGTAGCGGATCTTCTCCGTCTCCGGGTGGCGGATCTCGATGTCATCACGCTGCCAGCCGCGCAGGTTTAAGCGCATGTTGCGGTCGCGGATCACCATGCGGCGCACCTGGTCGGCGCGGGCGTTGATGATGCGGATGCCGGAGACAAAGGGCTCATCCGCCGCCATTTTCTCGGCGCTGGTGGCCTGCTGGGTGGATTTGCTGTGCACCAGCTTGCGCGCGATCTCCTCCGGGCTTTCCATGGTGGCGATGGCCGCTTCCTCGTCCATGCCTTCCTCCTGGATGCGGTCCTCCAGGATTTCGTTGAAGTAGCTGATGGCCTCTTCCACCGGGCCAAAGTCGCTCTCCTCCAGGGTTAACTGCAGTTTTTCAAGGTATTCTTCACGTTTCATGGTGTCCCTCCTGTTCTCTTTTTCTCTTCCTCTTGTTTGATGTGAACGATAAATTCATACACCTTGCCCAGCTGTTCCCACTCGGTTACAAAGTCCAGCATCTGCCGCCAGCCCGCGTCCGTTAGTGTGTAATAGCGGCGCAGGCGGCCCGCGTACTCCGTGCTGTAGGTGTCCACCGCGCCTGATTCCTGCAGGCGCTTAAGCACGGGGTAGAGGGTGGACTCGGACATGGGCATCAACTGCTCCGTATCCTTGGCCAGGCGGTAGCCGTAGGAATCGCCCCTGGCAAGCAGCGCCAGTACGCAAACCTCGGTCAGCCCCCGTTTTAACTGAATGTCCAATCGAACACCTCCTTTGCGTTATATAATACGACACATAGTATCATGTGTCAACCATCATTAGAACATTCTAATCAAGCGCTAAGGCACCAGCAAACCAGGCGCGCTATGGTCAGCCCGTCCCCAAGCCTGTATAATGGGCGCATCACACACTGTTTTACACCAACAGGTACAGGGGAAGGGTCATGCGTTTACAGAAATATCTGGCCGCCTGCGGCGTCGCGTCCCGGCGCGGGGCAGCGGAATACATCACAAAGGGCCTGGTCACCATCAACGGCCAGGTGGTACTGGAAAAAGGCGTGCAGGTGCAGCCAGGGGATGTGGTCATGTGCGATGGCCAGCTGATCACGCCGGAGGCCACCAAGCATGTCATCATGTATTACAAGCCCATTGGGGAGGTCACCACGGTGTCCGACCCGCAGGGCAGGCCCACGGTGCTGGATCATTTCCGGAATTTTCCAGCGCGGTTGTATCCGGTAGGCCGGCTGGATTTTGATTCGGAAGGCCTGCTGCTGCTTACCAACGACGGGGATTTGACCGAGCGGCTGACCCACCCGCGCTATGAGGTAGAGAAACGCTACATCGCCCGCGTGTCCAACCAGCTCTCAGACAACGCGGTGCGCAGCCTGCGCGCGGGCATTCTGCTGGATGGGCGCAAAACAGCGCCCGCCAAGGTGCGCGTGCTGCGGCGGGATGCCTTCTCCACCGATATTCTGATCACCATCCACGAGGGCCGCAACCGGCAGATCCGCCGCATGGTGGAGGCGGTGGGGCACCAGGTGGTGCGTTTGAAGCGCGTGTCCTATGGCGGATTATCCCTTGGGCAGATGCAGCGCGGGGAGTGGCGCGAGTTGAGCGCGGAGGAGATCGCCCAGATATGAGCCAGCAAGAACCGCGCCTGAAATCCGCCCGCCACATCGCGGCGGAGGTGTTTGCGCAAACAGTGCGGGAAGGCGACCGCGTGGTGGACGCCACCCTGGGCACCGGGCAGGATTGTCTGCTTCTGTGCCAACTGGTGGGGGAGGGCGGCAAGGTATACGGCTTTGATGTGCAACAGGACGCCCTGCGCCGCACACAGGAGCGCTTAAAAAAGCAGGGCATCGCCCACCGAGCAACCCTGCACCTGGTGGGGCATGAGCGCATGGCGGAATTTGTCCAGCAGGGCGTCCGCCTGGCCGCCTTCAACCTGGGCTGGCTGCCGGGCAGCGACAAAAGCGTAACCACGCAGGCACAGACCACCCTTCAGGCGCTGGACGCGGCGCTGGGGCTGCTTGCGCCCCTGGGCATGCTGGTGGTCTGTATCTATCCGGGCCACGCAGAGGGCGCGCGGGAGCAGGACGCCATCCTGGATTGGTGCAGTCAGCTCTCTCCAAAGCGCTACACCGCGCTGTGGCACCGGTTTATCAACGGCGGCCTGGGCGCGCCCTCCTGCCTGGTGGTTGAGAAAATCAAGTAGCGAAGCGTTGATTGTTTAAACGCAGCCCTCAATTTGTATAATAAGGTATGGCGCTGTTTGGCGCCGCATCAAAAAGTAAGGTTACACCATGATTATTACAACCACAGGCAGCGTAGAAGGCAAGCAGATTCTGGAATACCGCGGCATCATCTTTGGCGAGGTCATCACCGGCATCCATTTTTTTAAGGACATCGGCGCGGGTTTGCGCAACATCTTTGGCGGCCGCTCCCAGGGCTATGAGGAGGAGCTGACCCTGGCGCGGGAGCAGGCCCTGCAGGAGATGGAGCAGCGCGCGAACGCCCTGGGTTGCAACGCGATTGTGGGCGTAAAGATGGATTATGAGGTGCTGGGCGCGGACAACGGGATGCTGATGGTCACCTGCTCGGGCACCGGCGTGCGGGTTGGGTAAGCACAGCATCAACCCAAAGACGGCGGATTTGCCAGCACTGCGTCAACCTGTTATGATAGCAATATGAGAACCGTTCTTGATTTGGTCCCGCCCAGCGCGGGCTACCAGACCCGGCAGAAGGAACAGCTGCTGGCTTTTCTGGCGCAGCGCCCGCATGAGGCGCTCACGGCCGCGGAATGCGCCGCGGGCCTGCTTGCCAAATGGGGCGGGGAGGCGCCGGGCAAAAGCACCGTCTACCGCCTGCTGAAGCAATTAAGCCAGGAGGGCGCCATCAAGCGCCTGCCCCGCCACGGCGCGCAGCCGCAGCGCTATCAGATGGACGGCCACGCGGGCTGCCTGGACAGCGTTCACCTTAAATGTATGGCGTGCGGACATCTGATCCACCTGCCCGGTGCGCAAAGCCGGCAATTGGTTGAAATGGTGGAGACGGCGTTTCACTTTCGGATCGACCAAAAGCACACCACCCTCTACGGGCAGTGTGAGGACTGTTTGCCATGATGTTCCGCCGCGTTGTGGCCATTTCGCTGGCCGCGCTGCTGCTCATCATGTTGGCAGGCAGCGCCGGGCATGCCCTGCATCATCTGGGACATGACCACCCCTGCGAGTCCTGCCCCGTGTGCGGCCAGCTGTCGGACTGGAGTGGCCTGTTCAAACGGCTGCTGACGCTGCTGTTCGCGCTGTTTTTAGCCAGGCTGCTGCTGCGTCCGCTCATCAGCCGGTTTACAAATGAATACCTGCTGCGCCAAGCGCAGACCCCTGTCTTACTGAAGGTAAAACTGCTCAATTAGAATACCCTGTCCCAGCTTCCCAGGCGTGTATACACACGCTGCACTTTGAAGTACACAGGAGTATTCACATGAAAAAATTAGCGCTGTTAGCAGCCCTCGCGCTGCTTGTTTCCCTGGCCCTGCCTGGCATGGCCCAGACCAACCAGCCCTTGTCCATCGTTGCCACCACCTTCCCCAGCTACGACTGGGTCAAAAACATCCTGGGTGAGCGCGCAAAGGACGTGGACTTAACCCTGCTGCAGGATTCGGGCATTGATCTGCACAATTTCCAGCCCACCGCGCAGGACTTTGTAAAACTGACCACCGCGGACCTCTTCATCTACATCGGCGGCCCTTCTGATACTTGGGTGAAGGACGCACTGCGCGCGGAGCGCAAGGAAGGGCAAATCACCCTCAATCTGATGGATGCCCTGGGCGACGCCGTCAAACAGGATGTCCTGGTGGAAGGCATGCAGGACAGCCCGCACGCCCATGACCATGACCACGACCACGATCATGACCATGATCACGATGAAGATCACGACCATGACCACGATGAGGCGCATCCTGCCCACGCGGATGAGCACATCTGGCTGTCCCTGCGCAACGTGCAAACCCTTGTGAAGGCCATCGCCGCGTCCCTGGCGCAGGCGGATCCGGACCACGCGGACACCTACCAGACCAACGCGGACAACTACATCAATCAGCTGATGGCCTTGGACGCGGAATACACACAGGCCATCTCCCAGGTGGACAACCCCACCCTGCTGTTTGGCGACCGCTTCCCCTTCCGCTATTTGATGGACGATTACGGCATCACCTACTACGCCGCCTTTTCCGGCTGCTCAGCGGAGACCGAGGCCAGCTTCCAGACCATCGCCTTTTTATCCGATAAACTGGACGAGCTGAAGCTTCCCTCCGTCATCAAACTGGACGGGGCGGACGGCAAGATCGCTGACGCCATCATCCGCACATCGCAATCCCGCGACCAGCAGGTGCTGCAGCTGCACGCCATGCAGTCCATCAGCGCGCAGGACGTGAAGAACGGCGCCTCCTACCTGGACATCATGAAGGACAACCTGGCTGTCATCCGCCAGGCGCTTGAGAGGTAAACATGAACATTCTGAGCTGTGAAAACCTGACCTTGGGCTATGAGGGCCGCCCCGTTGTGACCGGGCTGAACTTTGCTGTGGGTGAAGGCCAGTACCTGTGCATCGTGGGGGAGAACGGCTCCGGCAAAACCACCTTGATGCGCGCCATTTTGGGCCTGCAAAGCCCCATGCAGGGGCAGATCATCACCCATGACGGCCTAAAAAAGGAGGAGATCGGCTACCTGCCCCAGCAAACCCTGGCCCAGCGGGATTTTCCAGCCTCAGTGTACGAAGTGGTGCAAAGCGGCTGTCTGAACAAAAGCGGCCGCCGCCCCTTCTACAATAAGCAGCAAAAAGCCCGTGCCCGGGAGGCCATGGCGCGGCTTGGCATTACAGAGTTTGCCAAAAAATGCTACCGGAACCTGTCCGGCGGCCAGCAGCAACGGGTGCTGCTGGCCCGGGCACTCTGCGCAGCGGACCGGGTGCTGCTGCTGGATGAGCCTGCCTCCGGCCTGGACCCTGCCATTACAGAGGAATTGTACAGCTTAATCCGTGCCCTCAACCAGGAGGGGATGACCATCCTGATGATCTCCCACGACCTGCGGGCTGCCGCGCGTGATGCCTCGCACATCCTGCACCTGGCCAACCGCCAGCTGTTCTTTGGCGAGAAGGAGGCGTACTTGAACACCGACATCGGCCGCCTGTACGCGCTTTTGGAGGCAACCGCATGACAAACGCATGGCAAACGCTCACATATTACTTTGAGTTTCCCTTTGTGCGCTACGCGCTGGTGGTGGGCATCGCGGTGGCGCTGTGCACCTCCCTGCTGGGCGTGGTGCTGGTGCTCAAGCGCTTTTCCTACATCGGCGACGGCTTAAGCCACATCGCCTTTGGCGCGATCGCGCTGGCCACAGCGCTCAAAATCTCCAACAACATGCTGCTGGTGGTGCCCATCACCGCAGCCTTTGCCATCCTGCTGCTCATGGGCGGGCAGCGCGCGCAGATCAAGGGGGACGCGGCCATCGCGGTGCTGTCGGTCAGCTCGCTCGCCATTGGATATTTGTTGCTCAACGCCTTTCCCTCCAGCACCAACATCTCAGGCGACGTGTGCACAACCCTCTTTGGCGCCACCTCCATTTTAACCCTGACCATGCAGGAGGTCTGGATGAGTTTAGGCCTGTCCACCGCCGTGCTTTTAATCTTTGTATTTCTGTACCACCGCATATTTTCTGTCACCTTTGATGAGGATTTTGCCACCGCCACCGGCACCTCCGCCCGCGCCTACAACCTGCTGTTAGCGGTGGTGATTGCCGTGGTGGTGGTGCTGGCCATGAACCTGGTGGGCACGCTGCTGATTACCGCGCTGCTCATCTTCCCGGCGCTGTCCGCCATGCGCGTGTTCCGCAGCTTCCGCGGGGTCACCATCTGCGCGGCCGTGCTGTCGGTGGTGTGCGCCCTCTTGGGCATTGTGCTGTCCATCCTGGCCGGCACGCCGGTTGGCGCCACCATTGTTATTGCCAACCTGGCCTGCTTTCTTCTCTTTTCCATTTTGGGTCTTGTTACAACAAGGAGGTTCGCATGAAGCGTAAAAACAATTGGATGGCCATCGTGCTGGCCCTTGTCCTGGTGGCGGGGCTGACGGTGGGCTTCCTCCTGCTGGGGCAGGGAAACCGGGGCAACACCGCGGTGACGCCCGCCGCTGCTTCGGCATTCTCCACCCAGGAGGTCACTGCCGCAGCCACAACCGCCGCCCAACAGCCGCAACAGATCAACCTGGCCACGCCGTCTGACGCCGTGGAACTGGCCGATCCGCCCCATGTGGACCTGTCGCGCTTCAACAGCAACATGGCCTTTGCCACCCTGATGAACATGGCGGTGGATACCGGGCCCTACATTGGCCAGACGGTAAAAATGCGCGGCCTGTACTATTCCGTCACCTTCCAGGAAACCGGGGATGTGATGCATCTGCTCTACGTGGGGGATGAGGCCGCCTGCTGCGGAATCGGCCTGGAATTCCGGCTGACCGGCAACCCCAAGCACCCGGAGGATTATCCGCCGGAGTACAGCATCGTGGAGGTGACCGGCATCTTTGGCACCTTCCAGTTTGGGGATCAAACCTACCCCTACCTCACCGCCAATGATTTTGTGATGGTGGAGGAGCCGACCGACCTGTACCAGCGCAGGGGCGGCTGAGGGGTCTGTTTTATTGAGTGTCGCGCGGGTGGTTATAATGCTATTAAGCGCTGATTGATTTGCGCATGAAGATGTAAAGGAGAAACATGATGAAGCGCAACCACTTGTTTGCGATAATAGTATCCCTGATCCTCCTGATGACAGCCGGAGCGCAGGCTACCGCTGCAGAGCAGAGCCCGGACGGCCTTGCGGCCTACCGCGATGTGCTCAACCGCTATCACCGCCTGATCACGGCAGACCCCCAATATGCCGAGGCGGGTGAGGGCGATACCGGCGTCTTGGAAGCGTTTTCCTATATTGAGCCGGCAGACGCCCCCGCCAGATTCGGCTATGCCATCATGGACATCAGCAGGGATAACGTCCCGGAATTGCTGATTGGTATCATCGAGAAGACGGAGGACGGCGTCAGCTGGGGCAGTGAGATCCTGGCTGCCTATACTCTCGTTGATGGACAGCCCAAGCTGAGCTTTGAGGGCTGGGCCCGGAACCGGCATCACTACATCGGCAAAGGTTCCTTTTATGTCAGCGGGTCCTCCGGCGCTGATCAAAGCGTCTTTGGGGAATACATGATCTCACCCGACGGGACGGAGCTGATCTGCATTGATTTTTGCTTCACCGACCAGCAGGGCGCGAACCTGGGGCAGCTGAGCATCGACCCGGCTGCCAGCAAATGGGTCAAGGTAGAGCCCAAGGAGCGCGCAGTGTCAGAGGATGAGTTTGAGGAGCTGGAAAAGCAGCTGGCAGCGCGGGTGCAGCTTATGCAGCTGACGCCGTTTGCGGCCTATACGTCCAGCGCGTTCACCGTCCTTGCGCGCTGGGCGAAAGACGCGCTCGTGGATTACACCAATTATGATGAGTTTACCGCCGATGAATCCGATGCCCGGGTGCGCGTCCTGCTGTCCAGCGACAGCCCGCTTGCTGATTTCAAGGTGCTGTCCATCACCGCCCTGGACGCGGATGAGGGCGGTACCCTGCGCTTTGACAGCCAGGTGCTGCACGCCCAGGACAGCCTCAATCCGGACCGCCCGCTTGTTTTGAACATGACCTTCTTTGGTGACCTGCCCTCCTATGCCATTTCCTACACGGATGAAAACGGCACGGCGCAGACCTTCGCCCTCACCCTCAGCGGCAAGGACGGCTCCCTCCAACTAACGCCCATCGAGTAAGCCCTGTTCTGCTTTCACAGGCAACATGTTGAAAAACAGCCAGAAGGAGGTCGCCATGGGCAGAAAGTTACAATCCCTTGTCACCCTGTGTTTGCTGATGGTCTTCTGCTGCCTGATCCCGCAGGCGCTGGCCGCGGAGGTGCTTGCCGCCTATCCGCTGGACGCGGATTTGTTTGCCCAGGGGATGGAAATGGTGGACGGCCGGCTGATTTTCTCCAGCGGGCTGTATGAATCCTCCAAAATTGGGGTGGTGGACCTTGAAAACGGCCAGTTGAAAGCCATACAAAAACTGCCCGATCATGTCTTTGCCGAGGGGCTCACCGCCACGCCAGCTGGCATTTGGCTCATCAGCTGGCAGGAGGGGGAGGCCAGACTGCTGGACTCACATAGCCTGGCGGAAATCCGTTTGGTCCAGTATGAGGGCGAGGGCTGGGGCATTTGCTATGACGGCGAGCAGCTCTTTATGTCAGACGGCAGCGCCTGGCTCACCATACGGGACGCCGACAGCTTTGAGGTAAAAGACCGCCTCCAGGTGCTGATAGACGGCCAGCCCATCGAATACCTCAACGAGCTGGAGTACGCCAACGGCGCCATCTACGCCAATGTGTTGTTTTCGGACATCATTCTAAAGATTGACCCCAAAACCGACCAGACGCTGGACGTGATCGACATGGGCTGGATGAATGACATTGTCTTCCCCAAGGGCGCCTGGCGGGACAGCAACGCCGTCCTCAACGGCATCGCGCACATCGCGGAGGACCGCTTCTACATCACCGGCAAGCGCTGGCCCAAGGTGTTTGAGGTGCGGTTGCCTTAAAAACCAACGCCATACAAAGCGCCCGCGGCAAGAGTGCCGCGGGCGTTTTCAAGTCGTGGTTCAGGTTATTTTGTTCCCAGCCCCCACTCTACCAGCTGTTTCCACAGGGGGTGGTCCTGGCCCAAAACCAGGGTGGCGTTTTGCTTGAAGGTGCCGCGCAGGGCTTCCAGCGAGCGCCAGAACTGGTAGAAGGC
Organism: Clostridiales bacterium; assembly: GCA_012837525.1. Lineage (GTDB taxonomy): Bacteria > Bacillota > Clostridia > Christensenellales > Aristaeellaceae > UBA6115. Next base: position 12,400 of record DUQZ01000037.1, read on the forward strand.
CGGGTCGGCCTTGTAGGCTTCGTTGTAGATGTTCATGGCGGCGGCGTCCGCCTTCGCGCGGGTTTCGCCGGCTGTGCGGATGGCATCCGCTTCAATCTGGGTGGCCTTCAAATCGGTATCGGCCACCATCTTGCGGTAGGTCTCCTCACCCTCGCTGCGCAATTGCTGGGCCACCTTCGCGCGGTCTGCCTTCATGCGGTCATAGGTGGTTTCCACGTTGGCCTGGGGCAGGATGGTGCGGTGCACCTGGATGTCGGTCACCTCAATGCCCCTGATCACCATGTCCCGGTTGATGGTGATGAGGCCATTTTTCAGCGCTGTGTTCAGCGCGTCCTTGTTGGAGATAAAATCCTCCGCCAGCAGGCGGTTGATGGCCTGCACGATGACCGGGTGGATCAGGTTGTCCAGCTGGTTTTCCGCGTTCATGGTGGTGCCCAGTTTCAGGCTGAACAGGGCAGGGTCCGCGATGCGCCACTGGGCGTAGGTGGTGATGTTGTACTGCTTCTTCTCGCTGGTGTTGATGGTTTCCGAATTGCTGGTGTAGTTAAACAGCAGGGAGGGGAACTTGTCCACCTTGTCCACAAAGGGCACCTTCATGTGCAGGCCGGAGCCCTTCCGGTGGGAGACTTCGCCCGAGGCGGTGATCTCGTTTTGAAGGGAGGCGGCAAAGCGCTCATGGAAGGTATTGCGCTCATCCAGGATAATGGACTTGATGACCCCAAAGCGGCTCACCACGGCCTGCTCGGCCTCGCCCACGATGAAGAAGGATTCGTTCAATAGGACCAGCCCCGCGATGAGGACCACCAGCAGGATGACCAACAGCTTGGTATTCTTCTTGGCGAAGTCCCGCAGCATGTTCTTGGCCTTGTCAAACTGGGGGTTGGGCTGCATGTTTTGTTGATGATAAAACTGGCTCATATTATTCCTCCCCGCCTGAGGCCTGGCTGCCGATGTCCAGATGCTGCAGCACGCCGTTGTTTTGGTCGACCACAACAATGCGCCCCGCGCCGCCCAAGATCTGCTCCATGGTTTCAATGAGCATGCGGCTTCTGGCGGATTCCTTCTCGGCGTTGTATTCCTCTAGCACAGCCTTGAATACCGCGGTGTCGGCTTCCGCCTTGGCGGTGATCTCCGCCTCATAGGCGATGGCCTTCTGGGTGAGTTCATAGGCCTTGCTGCGCGCCATGGGCAGCACCTGGAACTCATACTGCTGGGCTTCGTCCAGGCGCCTTGTCATCTCGTTTTTGGCGTTGTTCACGTCCTCATAAAAGGCGGTGACCTCAGAGGGCACGGTGATGTTCTGGATGTGCACGCTGTGCACCTTCACGCCCATGTCGTAGGAGTCAATCAGCGCCTGGAAATCCGGCAGCACTTCCTGCTCAATGGCGTCCTTGTTTAAAAGGGCGTCATCCAACGAGCGGTTTTGGATGTTGCGGCGCAGGATGGCCTCAAATGCCAGGTGCATGGTGCCTTCCGGGTCCTCCACGTCAAACAGGTACTCGCGCACGTCCCGGATGGTGTATTGGTAGATGGCCTCCAATTGCACGATGGAGTTGTCGTTGGTGAGCATGACGGATTCGTCCTTCTCATCCCGGTACTCCGCGGCCGAGCGGCTGGTGCCGCCCACAGAGGTGCGGTAGCCGTACTCCTTGTTGTGGATGGTGGTGACGCTGCGGGAGACAACGGTCTGGATGCCCGGCATCCGCCAGTACAGCCCGGGGCCGTTGGTATCCGTCACCTCGCCAAAGGTCAGCACCAGGGCCTGTTCGCCCTGGCCTACCCGGTACAGCCCGCTCACCCCCAGGGCGACAATCGCCACCAAGAGGATGAGCCAGATGAACCATCTGTTCTTCTTTTTCGCTTTTTCAGTCATTCAATGCGTCCTTTCACAAATAATAGATACTTTTTTATCCTACCCGATTACCTGGATGAAATCGCACAGCCATTCCATGTTGAGCACCTCATAGGGCCTCAGGCTGGCTTCCTCCTGCACGCGTAGCTTGCCTTCCTTGTCCGTAATGGGGCCGTAGAAGGGGTTAAAGCTGTCCCGGGCGATGCTGGCGCGCATGAAGTGCAGCAGCTGGGCGTTGTTTTCGCCCATGGTGTCAGACACCAAAAAGCGCAATACGCCTGCGCCCAGACCCCACCACAGGCCGGTCACGCTGGGGTCGCCCCGGTCGATGATGCTTAAAATATCCAGCGAGCCGTTTAGGTAGTTGCTCACAATCTCGGTATAAAAGCGTCCCCAGTCCCACTGGGGCGCCGCCAGGTACTCAATGGGGTTACCGTTTTCGTCAATCCGCCCGATGAAGGAGAACACGCTCTCTGGCAGCTTGATGTCCTTCAGCCCCGCGTAGCGCGGGGTGTAGGCGATGTCCGCGCCCTCCTGCGCCGCGGTTTTTAAGCCGTGCACGCTGGTGACGGGCTGCAGGGGCAGCACTTCCTTCCAGACAAGCAGCACCTCCGCGTCCGCGCGAATGGCTTTCACCCCCAGGGCAAAGGCGTTGATGTCGGCGGTATGGCGCGTGTAATCCAGCCTGGGGGTGATGTAGGCCACCTTCATGGCGCGGGTGGCCATCCCGGCTGCCATCCCGCACAGGAAGATGGCTTCATAATAGCGCCCGTAGTAGGTAGACAGGCGGAAGTCATCGCGGATGCGGGAATAAATCAGGGTCAGGCACTCCGGATGCTCCAGCGAGAAGCGCAGCGAGGGCAGCGCCAGTTGGGAGGAGGTAATCAGCAGCAGGTCGGCTTCCGACGCGTGCTTTGACAATTCCTCATACATGTTGTGGGCGGACAAGCCGTCAATATAGGTGGACAGCACCTGCTTGCCCAGTTCCTCCTGCATGCGCTGGCGGCCCAGCTCATGCGCGCCGATCCAGTTGTCCTCCGTGCGCCCGGCCGGATAGGCAAAGACCACCCTGGCGTTGCGCCGCTGGCCGAACAGGCGCGTGATCAGGCCCGGCGCGGGCGGTTTTTCCTGTGGGGTGAGCATCAGGGTAGGTTCGGCCGGCGGCTTGCTGGTGAGCTCCATCTGCGGCAGCATGGCGTTTAACTGCTCGGTAATTTCAGACAGGGTGACCTCAACCGGCAGGCCATATAGCGTCAAATACTCCAAAAAGGCGTCGCCCAGAAGAAGCGGTGAATCCACCTTCTGGTAGGCGGCCTCAAACTGCAAATACATGCTGTTGAAGTTGAGCGCGTTCATGTTTTCCACCGTCTGGGCGAAGCGCTCTTCCAGTTTGCTCAGCTTCTCGTACTTGGCCTGGCTGGACAGGCGGATGTTTTTAAACAGCCCTGTTTTGTCGTAGTTTAAGTAGGCGTAATAAACCGCGGTGTCCGGGTCCCGCTCGTCCAGTTGGGGCACCACGCGGGTGATGTCCGCGCGGATGGCGGGGGATTCAAAGTGCTTTAAGATAGAGACGCGCTTGTTGCCCTCAATGACGTAATAATTCCACAGGTATTCATACACCTGCACCGCGTCGCGCAGGCCCTCATCCATGTGGATGGCGCACAGGTTGATCCACTTGGCGGCAAACTCGCTGCTTTCCTGGTGCAGGGGCATAAAATTGGCCGCGAAGGAATTGGCCCTGGCGGAGGTATAGGTGCCCACCACACGTGAGAGGGAGATCTCCCGCTGGGGCTGTTTCATGTAGGCGACGATGCGCGACTGGTTGGTGAGTTCATCCAGCGCGGGTAAAATGCCGCGCTCGCCCCGGGCGCTGCGCGCGCCGTATTCCTTTTGCCCGGCCTTGAGCGCCTTGGCGTACTCGTTGCGCGCTTCCAGGTTATACTTGCCGTCCATACGCTCTGCTCCAATCATATCGTGCTTTGATGTAGCTGATGCGCTTACGCTTTGGCGCAAGCTGAAACTCAAGGTCCAGGATGCTGTATCCGTAGGCGTTATAAATCTGGGTGGATCCGTAGGTGATGATGCGCTTGTTGCCGCCGCCGTAGTTTAGATGCTGGTGGCCATGGAAGTGATAGCTGGGCTTGTACAGATCAAGCAGGGTGCGGTAGGCGCGGAAGCCCTTGTGGAAGGCGTCCTCCCCGTCGCCCAGGCCATGGGCCGGCGCGTGGGTGACCAGGATGTCAAACCCGCCGTGGTAGCTGATCTCCTGCATACGCTTTGTCACCTGCCGGGCCACATCCTGCTCGGTATAGTGGAAGGGCTTGGGGCTTCTGGAGTTGGCGCCGCCAAAGCCAATGATGCGCACGCCCTTGATGACCTGCATCTTCAACTCCAGGTTGTCACAGCCCTCCGGCGGGTGATGGATCATGCGCGCGTCGTGGTTGCCGTGCACATACACCAGGGGCGCCGCGACCATGGTGGTCAAAAAGGACAGGTAGGAGGCCTTCAAGTCCCCGCAGGCGATAATCAGGTCCACCCCTTTGAAGACAGACCGGTCAAAGTAGTCCCAGATGAACTTGCTCTCCTCATCCGCGACCGCCAGGACCCGTAGTTTTGTCATGCGCGCGCCCTCCTCATATCAAGGTAAAATTATACAGCAAACAAGGGATGACGTCAAAAGCCGGGGCTTTGTGAAAACGCGGTTGGGGTATGATGTTGGTACAAACGAATGGGGGAACAAGGTATGAAACGAGGGCTATCCCTGTGCATCAGTATGCTGCTGCTGTTTGCCGTGGGCTTCGCGGGCGCGGAAGCAGGCGGGGACCGCGCGGAGCAGCTGCACGCGCTGTCGGTATCACTTTTGGAGCACATCAAGGCGGGGGAGGAAGCGCAGGCCCTGGACATGATGGATGAGGCCATGCGCGGGTATCTGACCGGCGCGGTGGCCACGCTGTGGCCGCAACTTACCAGCCTTGGCGGCGCGTTTGAGCGAACCGGCGCCTGGAAAATGACCCAGCAAGAGGGCTTTGACATCATTGAGATGACCCTCATCTTCGCCAACGCGCGGTTTATCCAGCGCACGGTATTTGACCAGGATGGCAAGGTGGCTGGCTTCTTCGTCGCCCCAGGCGAGGTGGAGGGGGAGGAGCAAACAGCAGAGGTGCCGGGTATGCCTGCGGGTATCCGGGAGGAAGCGGTCACCGTGGACGCGGGCACAGGTTATCCGTTAAAGGGGACCCTCACGCTGCCGGAGGGTGAGCCTGTATGCGGGCTGGTCCTGGTGCATGGTTCTGGTCCTGCTGATCAGGACGAGACGGTGCTTGTCAACAAACCCTTTTTAGACCTGGCCTGGGGGCTGGCCCAGCAGGGCATCGCGGTGCTGCGTTATGACAAGCGCACCTTCACATATGGCGAGCAGATTGCGGGCGCTTCGGATTACCCCTCTTTCACGGTCGATCAGGAAACGGCGGAGGACGCCGCGGCAGCTGTCCAGCTGCTCAAGTCACAGCCTGCGCTTGCAGGGCGTGCAGTCTTCCTCCTGGGCCACAGCCTGGGCGGGATGCTCACAGCCTATATCAACACAAAAGGCGCCGGCGCGTCCGGCTACATCAACCTGGCAGGCAGTCCCCGCAGATTGTGGGAGATCTCGGCGGATCAAAACATCCAGATAGCCGAGGAATTGGCGGCAGCGGGCGACAACGAAGCCGCGGAGGGCATCCGTTTATTGGTCAATGCCGCGCAGGAGAAGGCCAACAACCTGCTGACGCTTGGCGATGCGGACGCGCTGAAGGATGAAAACCAGGTGCTGGGCATCAGCGCCTGGTACCTGCGGCATCTGGAAGGGATTGACCCGGTCCAATTACACCTGGCGGACGGCTTGCCCGTCCTGATTTTGCAGGGCGAGCGGGACCGGCAGGTCACGCTTGCGGATTATGAGGCCTGGAAAAAGGGCCTTCAGGGGCATCCGGCTGCGCGCTTCAAAAGCTATCCGGGGCTGAACCACCTGTTTGGACAGTTTGAGGGCGAGGCGCCTGCCTTCCAGCAGCTGATGACGGAATACAGCCAGCGCACGCCGGTCGCGGAAGCGGTGCTGGAAGACATCGCGGCCTGGCTGCGCGAACACAGCCTGTGAGATCGAAATGACGACAACCTGGATTATTCTGCTGCGGGGTGTGATCCCGACCGGCAAAAACAAGGTGCAGATGGCGGCGCTTCGGGAGGCGCTTTTACAGGCCGGCTTTGCGCGCGTGCGCACCTGGATCCAATCCGGCAACGCGCTGGTAGACACCGCACTGACACGGGAGCAGACCGGGGAGCGTGTGGCGCGGGTCTTGCGGGAGGACCTGGGCGTGGATTTGGGCGTTATCCTCAAAACAGCGGAAGAGATCACCGCTGTACTGGACGGCAATCCCTTTGATGGCCTGGACGCTACGCGTGTGTTTTACGGCCTGTTCAATGAAGCGCCAGCGGCGGATAAAACAACGGAGCTTGAAGATATGGACTTTGGGGAGGACCAGCTGCGCATCACAGACCAGGCGGTCTACACCTATATCCCGGGCAGCGCCGCGCGCACCAAGCTGAACAACACCTATTTGCAGCGTAAGCTGGGCATCACCCTCACCTTCCGCAACGCGAACACCTTGAGCAAGCTGGTGGAGATGGCGGGGGAAGCATAAGACAAGCCATACAATTTCCACTATAAAACCAGCGAAAACACAGGCGCATGCCTTGCCACCGCGCAGCGCTGTGTGCTATGATTTGCTTAATTTTCAAAGACTGACATGACTTTTTAGACGAAAAGGAGTGCCAATCATGCAAACAGATCGCCAGTTCAAACGCGCTACCCGCATTATTTCCCTGTTCCTGTTTTTGTCCCTGTTGTTCTCCGTGGTGTACTGCATCGTGCGCCTGGTCGACGCGCCGGCGGAGGCGGAGGCCACCGCGGCGGACGTCAAGGTCAAGAGCGATTATTTGCTGATGCTCATCCAGTGCGTGCTGGGCCTGGTGGTCTGGTCGCTGCCCAGCCTGCTGAAACGGCGCTTTTCCGTGCGTTTGCCCAACCTGTTCTTGATTTTGTACTTTATCTTCCTCTACTGCGCCATCTACCTGGGCGAGGTGCGCAATTATTACTACACCGTGCCGCACTGGGATACCATCCTGCACGGCTTCTCCGGCGTCATGCTGGGCACGCTGGGCTTTTCTGTGGTGCTGCTTTTCAATGATTACCGCGCCAAAAGCTTCCACCTCAGTCCGGCTTTTATCGCGCTGTTCTCCTTTTGCTTCGCGGTCACGCTGGGTGTGCTGTGGGAGGTATACGAGTTCACCTTCGACGGCGTCCTGGGCCTCAATATGCAAAAGTTCATGCTGGCGGACAAGACCCAGCTGGTGGGCCGTGCCGCTTTGACTGACACCATGAAGGACCTGATCGTGGACATGATTGGCGCGGGTGTGATGAGCCTGGTGGGCCTTGTCATCATGAACAAAAAGCCGGAGTGGCTGCTTAATTTTGATGTGCGGCCCGCTGCTGAGAAAGTTTAATATTTAATCTATCCTGGTTTCAATTTCCAAACCATTCTTTCACCATCTCAAGGACCGCTTCGCTCGGGGTTCCATCATAAGGCTCCTGACGTACCGAGTTCTTTTCCTTGTTGTATACATAGTGCTTCGCGTTGACCAATTTGCCTGCCGCATCGTAATTGAACATCACCTCGCTGAGGCTTCGCCCCTCGCCCTTTGGTAAGAAAATCTCACTAACCTGGACCACGCCCATCTGTGTTTTCAGCCAGTCACGAATGGCGATCGTATGAGTTATGCCGGTTACCGGGTCCACCTCGGTCCGATGCGTCCGTTTGCCCTCAGGATTGAACCACTCCGCTTCCAGCTGTACATCATTCACGAATTTCGCCTTAATCAACAATATCAGTTTGCCAGTTTCATCAAATTGTATTTGCTCTTGCCATTTAATCAGCCCTTCCTCACTCTCCTCATAGCGGTTTGTGGCATCCCTCAGCATGAGAACATTGTGCGGGCTGGTGCCCAGTCCTTCCTGCACACGGATTTCCCGCCCTTTTTCATCCAGCATACTGCGGCGGTAGTTAACATCGGCAATGGCTCCTTCACCGATTTCCATTTTTTTCCAGGCCGAGAAGGCACTTTCATCAGCCAGGATGCCCGGCCAAATAGCCGCAAGGAACAGGCAGCTCAGCAGCAAAAGGGCGTACCTTTTTCTTTGTTTTTTCATGTTCATTTCTCACTTTCCAAATA
>DUQZ01000038.1 GCA_012837525.1 Clostridiales bacterium
CCCGGCAGGCGGTTTGCTGTTTTGTGAAGCGATGTGTTTACTTGTTTTCCATCATATCCTGCATGCTGTACAGCCCGGCTGGCTTGTCCAGCAGCCAGGTGGCCGCCCGCAGCGCGCCGGCGGCGAAGACGCCGCGGTCCTGCGCGTGATGGGACAGGGTGATAACCTCATGGTCGCCGTAATAGCCCACCTCGTGGTCGCCCGCCACCGTGCCGCCGCGCACGGCATGCACGCCAATCTCGCCTGGTGCGCGCTTTGCGGTCTTGCCCTCACGGCCAAAGACGGGCAGGCTGTCCGCTTTTTTCACCGCGTCCAGCAGCGCAAGCGCGGTGCCGGAGGGGCTGTCCGCCTTCTGGTTGTGGTGCTTCTCCACTATCTCAATATCAAAGCCCGGCAGCATCTGCGCCGCCTGCTTTGCCAGTTGCTTCAGCACATAGATGCCCAGGGACATGTTGGGGGAGTAAAACAGCGGGATGCGCCGCGCAGCAGCACTCAGGGCTTCCATCTCCGCTTCCGTATAGCCGGTGGTGCCCAGCACGCAGGGCAGGTTGTGCCCTATGGCATACGCCAGCAGGCTGCCCAGCATCATGGGCGCGGAGAAATCAATCAGCGCATCGGCATCAGCTTCCACCCGCGAAAAATCGCGCACAATGGGGAAGTCCCCATCCAAACGCTCCGCGCGGTCTATCCCACCAACCACTGTAAACCCATGCCCTGCTGCCTGGCTGGCGATCATCTGGCCCATGCGCCCTTTAGCGCCGGAAATCAACAGCTTTTTCATGAGAGCAGCCCCAATTTGGTCATCTCATCCCTCAAAACCGTCCGGTTCTTCTCGCTTAGTGACACCAGCGGCAGGCGCAGGATGTCCTGAATCTTGCCCATCATGGCAAGGCCCGCCTTGGCCGGGATGGGGTTGACCTCCAAAAAGAGGGCGTGGATGAGGGGCATCAATTGCAGCTGCAGGCTGGCTGCCTGCTTGTAGTCCTCTTTGAACATCGCGTCGGTCAAGGCCACAGTCTGGCTGGGCGCCACATTGGATAAGACAGAGATGACACCCAGGCCGCCCAGCGCCATCAGGGGCATAATTACCTCGTCAGAGCCAGAGTAAAAGGCAATCCGCCCCTCGCACAGGCGCATCATGTCCGCCAGGCGGATCATGTCTGCCGAGGCTTCCTTCATCCCCACAATCTGCGGGTGGTGGGAGAGCGCGGCCACGGTTTCCGGCTGCATGTTCAGCCCGGTGCGGCCGGGCACGTTATACATGATCACGGGCAGGCTGCCATCCTCCGCGATCGCGGTGTAATGGGCAATCAAGCCCTGCGGTGTGGTCTTGTTGTAATAGGGCGTTACGCACAACTGGGCCGCGGCGCCCAGCTCCTTCGCGCGGCGCGCCAGGTGGATCACGTGGCGGGTGTTGTTGCCGCCCGTGCCAGCGATGATGGGGATGCGGCCGTCCGCCGCCTCAATCACCGCGGCAACCGTTTGCTCCCACTCCGCGTCCGTCATCGTGCTGGGTTCACCCGTGGTGCCGCAGGCCACCAGCGCGGATACACCGCTTTTTATCTGCCAGTCCACCAGGTTTTTCAGCGCGGGAAGGTCTATACCGTCCGCAGTAAATGGGGTGACGATGGCAGTGGCAGTGCCCTTGAATACAGGCTGTGTCATGGCGTTTCTCCTTTATATCTTGTGGGTGATGTAGCCCTGGGCGCAGAGCAGCTCGGCAGTCAGCACGCTGCCGCCCGCCGCGCCCCGCAGCGTGTTGTGGGACAGGCACACAAAGCGCCAGTCCATCAGCGGGTCCTCCCGCAGGCGGCCAATGGTGATGGCCATGCCGTTTCCTGCTTCCGCGTCCAGCGCCGGCTGGGGGCGGTTGTCCTCCTCCGTATAAATCAGGAAGGGGTCGGGCGCAGAGGGCAGCTTTAACTCTTGCGGCAAGGTACGGAAATTGGCCCAGCGCGAAAGAATTTCCTCCCGGGTGGGCGGGTTTTCAAATTCCACCGAGACAGCGGCCAAATGCCCGTCCTCTACCGGCACGCGCAGGCACTGCGCGCTGATGCGCGGGAAATGGCTGGCGATGACGCTGTCCTCCTCCGCGCTCAGCTGGCCCCAGACCTTGCTGGGTTCCTGCTCGCTCTTTTCTTCCTCCCCGCCAATAAAGGGGATGACATTGGCGTTCATCTCCGGCCAGGTGGCAAGCGTCCGGCCCGCGCCGCTCACCGCCTGATAGGTGCAGACGTTCAAGGCGCTTGGATGAAAGTCCATCAGCGCGTGCAGCGCCGGCACATAGCTTTGAATGGAGCAGTTGGGCTTGACCACAATAAAGCCGCGGTCTGTTCCCAGCCGCTTCTTCTGGGCTTTGATCAAGCGCGCGTGGTCGGCGTTGATTTCGGGGATAATCATCGGCACATCATCCACCATGCGGCAGGCGGAGTTGTTGCTGATGACCGGCAGGCCCAATTTGGCAAACGCTTCCTCCAACGCCCGTGTCTCCTTCCTGGGGAGGGAGACGGCGCAGAAGATAAAGTCCACGGCATCGGCAATCCGCTGTTTTTCTGCGGCGTCTACCACCATCATGGGTTTGATGGGTTCCGGCAGCGGTGTTGCCATCATCCAGCGGCCCAAAACGGCTTCCTCATAGGGCTTGCCCGCGCTGCTCTTGCTGGCAGCCAGCAGACTGATCTCAAACCAGGGGTGATTGTGCAGCAGGGTAATCAGCCGCTGCCCGACCATGCCGGTCGCGCCGATGATGCCCACTTTGTATCTCTTCATTCAATAACTCCAGTATAACTTGATATAAAAATCCCCAGCAGGAACCTGCTGGGGATTAGAATGTTACTTCATGCCCAGGCGCGCGAAGGTCTCCATGCTCATCTTGGCATCCTCAAAGGGGGAGGCGCCGGACGGGTCGTCCTGCTCCAGCACCAGCCAGACAGCGCCTGCGTCCACCGCCGCCTTCAACAAGCCCTCGGCATCCTGTGAGCCGTGGCCAAAGGGGCGGTAGGAGAAGCCGGTGTAGTCAACGCCGGTGTCATCATCCAGGCCAATTAAGGCATAGGGCGTGCGGCCGGAGTTGTCCGACACAAAGTCCTTGATGTGCACGATGGGCGCGCGGCCTTTGTACTGCGCCAGGTAGGTGATGGGGTCCACGCCCGCGTATTTCACCCAGCAGGTGTCAATCTCGGTCTTCAGCAGGTCCTCGGGGATGGCGTCATAGATGAAGTCCAGGCCATAGATGCCCGATACCTTGATAAACTCAAAGTCATGGTTGTGGTAGAGGAGCGTGATGCCGGCGTCTTTGCACTTAAGCGCGAACTGGTAAATGACGGACAGCACCTTGGCAAAGCTGGGGGCGCCGGGGCGGTCATCCTCGCCCAGGTAGGGAATGGCGATGTACTCGCAGCCCAACTCCTTGTGGTAGCGGATCACGCCGTCCATGTCGGCGATGATGCTTTGCAGCGGCACGTGGCTGGAGATGGGAGTCAGGCCAATCTCACTCACCAGGGCTTTCATTTCCGCGGCGGTCTTGTTGTAAAACCCGGCGAACTCCACGCCGTCAAAGCCCAGTTCCTTTACCTTTTTCAGGGTGCCTTCCAGGTCCTGCTCCATTTCGTTGCGCACGCAGTAGAGCTGATAGGCAATGGGTAATTTCTTCATCCGTATGCTCCTTTATTTGTCAAAATAGTAGGGTTTTCCGGTCTTCGCGCTCTCGTAAATGGCTTCCAGAATCTGGGTGACCACAATGGCCTGCTCGGGTTTCACGGTCAATTCGCCCTTGCCCCGGATGGCGTTGTGGAAGACCAGCTGTTCCAAGTCCTGCGGGTCCGCGGACGCGCCCTCATAAAAAGCGACAGATCCCGCGCGCAGGTCGGGCTTTTCCACAAACTGGCGGCCATGGCGCACACCGTTGATGCGCAGGCCGTCATGGAAGTCCGCACCGCCCTTGGTGCCGGACAGGGTCGCGGTCGCCTCCTCCACATCCAAGGTGTTGAGGGCCCAGGCGGCAGACAGCATGATGGTCGCGCCGTTTTCCATCACCACAAAGCCAAAGGCGCTGTCCTCCACCGTGAACTTGTCCACATCCCAGTCGCCCCAGGCATTAGCGGTGTTACGGTCCTTGTTCAGCTTGTGGTAGGTGGTGCCCACGGCGTACTTGGGCTTGTAGTTGTCCATCAGCCACAGGGTCAAATCCAGCGCGTGGGTGCCGATGTCAATCAACGGCCCGCCGCCCTGCTCATACTCGTTCAGGAAGACGCCCCAGGTGGGCACTGCGCGGCGGCGGATGGCGTTGGCGCGCGCGAAATAAATCTCGCCCAGCTCGTCCGCTTCCGTGGCGCTTTTTAGGTACTGGCTGTCCGCGCGGTAGCGGCTCTGGTAGCCCACCGTCAGCAGCTTGCCGGTTTCCTGCGCGGCTTTCAGCATTTTTTGCGCTTCTTCATAGTTGATTGCCATGGGCTTTTCGCACATCACGTGCTTGCCGGCTTTCAGCGCGTCCACGGTGATAAAGCTGTGGCTGCGGTTGGGCGTGCAAACATACACAGCGTCCAGGTCCAGTTTGAGCAGGTCCTTATAATCCTCAAATACCTGCGCGTCCTTGGTGCCAAACTTGGCCGCGGTCTTCTCCGCGCGCTCCTTGATGATGTCACAAAACGCGACCACATCCGCGCCGCCAATGTTCTTGATGGATGGCAGATGTTTGTTGTTTGCGATCCCGCCGCAGCCGATTATGCCCAGTTTTAATTTGTCCATACTCAACCTCCGGTTTATGCTGTCGGTATTATAAGCCTTTTTTAAAGTTTTGTCATTATCAGCAAGCGCAAAGCCAAAAGAATACAATTTCTGTGTTAAAATCATTCTGTGAATGAAACCGGGCTTCTTGCGCGTTGTATCCATAGTGAACAGGAAAGGAACCCTTCTGATGAGACGATTTGTGGGCATGCTGCTGGCGCTGGTCTTGTTGTTTGGCGCTGGTATCGCGGAAACCCAGACAAAGTACGAGACGCTGGCCATCGGCGCCAAGGGGGAGGCGGTCATCAGGCTTCAAACCCGCCTGGCGGAAGCGGGATTTTTGACCGGCAAGATCGATGGCCACTACGGGAAGGGCACCCAGAAGGCGGTGCTGGAAGCCCAGCAGGCGCTGGTCAAAAAGGGCCATGCCATTGGCGCGGATGGTATCGCGGGCCAGCAAACCTTAAGCCTGCTGTATGACGATACAGTCATGACTCCCTTTATTGATTTTTCTCTGGGCACCATCGGGCAGCGCGTCATCGCCTTGCAAAACCGCTTGATTGACTTGAAATATCTGGATGGGGCGGCGGACGGCCACTTTGGCCAGCAAACCCTGGACGCGCTCAAGGCCTTCCAGCAGCAGCTCAAATCAAAGGGCGCAGAAGGGATCGAGGTCAATGGCCTGGCCGATGAAGCCACCCGTGGGTATCTGAAGCCGGAGGCTGACCTGTCCCGCTTTGGCATCCGCGCGCCGGAGTTCTTTGATGATACCCGGCCGCTCATGCTGTCGGACGAGTTTCTCAACGCCAAAAGCTGCCTGGTTGTCAACGCCAGGGATGGAAAGATCCTCTACGCCAAAAACCAGCAGGAACGTTTATACCCTGCCAGCACCACCAAGATGATGACCTTGCTGCTGGCGCTTGAGCACGGCAAACTGGATGAGCAGCACGAACTGCCCGCCATCACCGGGGAGATCCCTCGGGATTCCTCCCTGGTGCCCGTTTACCCCGGCGAGAAAATGAGCCTGCGGGACTTGCTGTACGGCCTCATGCTGCGCTCGGGCAATGACGCCGCCAACGCCATCGCGGTTATCTGCGCGGGCAGCATGGAGCAATTTGTGGCAAACATGAACAAGCGCGCGGCCGAATTGGGCATGAAGGACACCCATTTCATGAACCCGCACGGCTATCACGACGCCAACCACTACTCCACCGCCAGGGACCTGTCCATCCTGGCCTTGAGCGCGATGACCAACCCGGAGTTTGCCAAGATTTCCTCCGCCCTCACCTACGACCTACCGCCCACAAGCAAGCGCGGCACGCTTCAGATCCGGGATTCCAGCGAGCTGCTCAACCCACTGTCTTCCTATTACTATGAGGGCGCTTTTGGCATCAAAAGCGGCTACACCTCCGCCGCTGGCTTTTGCTATGTGGGCGCCGCGCACAAGGGGGAGCAGACGTTGCTGGTCACCATCATGGGCAGCCGCACCCGCAACCGCGGCTGGCACGACATGGCGCGCCTGTTCAACTACGGCTTCGCCAAACTGGAAGACCAATAGCGCGTCTTGGTTGTTTATGCACATGGCTTGTCCAATTCGGACAAGCCTTTTGTTAAAACGACCGCGTTTTCGCCAGAAACAACATGTATATACTGGCCGGCCAGATGTGATGAAAAACCCAAAAATAATGCTTGACATGACCCTGCCAATCATGATACATTATTCGGGCACCCCAAACGGGGCTGCGGGGACCTTGAAAACGGTACAGAGAAGAGAAGCGAAGAAACGACAGTCGATTCAATTGAGCGAGACTGCAGTCTTCACCGGAGGGTACGGGCA
>DUQZ01000039.1 GCA_012837525.1 Clostridiales bacterium
GGACAAAGGCCTGTTTTCTATCCTGCTGCTCACCCGCCAGGTGCCGCATACCCTTTTGGATTTGGACCGCCGGGGGATAGCCCGCGCGGATGTGATGAAGAATTTCAAAAGCCTCAAAGGGTTTGCGGAGGCCTACAAAAAGCGGGAAGGCGCGTGGGGCATGGATCTGTACTTCTGGAACGCCCTGTGCGTGACGCCATACCTGAACACCGCGCACTATTTGCGATTTAACCCCGTCACCTTTGACAGGCCCTACACCGTCTACCGGCACAGGGACAGCGGGGACTTGCTGTGCCTGGCAGACGGCGGGGAAGGCTATCACAGGGACGGGCTGCCCGCTAAATCCGAAGCAGACACCGCCTTTACAACTGTCTATGAAAACAAGGGCGAGCAGGTGCTGGCGCACCGTGTATCGCCCTCCGGCTTTGTGTTTTCCGCGCCAGCATGGTTTGACCTGCGCCAGTATGAGCGCCTGGTTGACAAACATGATGTCCTGCTCAGCTTTCACATCCCTACCGGGGAGGGCTACACGGTGGACAACTGCTGGCGCTCCTTTGACGCGGCGCTGGCCTTCTTCAAGCGTCACTTCCCGGAGATTGCGCCCAAGGGCTTTTACTGCGATTCCTGGCTGTTCTCGCCCCAACTGCCGCTGATGCTGTCGCCTGAGGAGAGCCGGATCATCCAAATCCAGCGGGAAACCTTTATGATTCCCCTGTATGATGACATGGAGAATTTTGCCACCTTCGTCTACCAAATCGACAGGATGCCGGAAAACAAGGCGGACCTGGCCCAGGACAGCCGCCTGCGCCGCGTCATCCGGGAACACCTGCTTAATGGACATCCCTTAACAGGCGGCGGCATGGTGCTGCCTTTGAGTGAACTGCGCCGCTTTGGCACCCAGCCTTATTTCAGACAGGAGGACCTGGACCACCTGCGAACCCATTACCAATGAAGGAGATGTAGTATGCCTGATATGCTGGTAAAAACCTACGAACTGCCCGGCTGGCAGGATTTGAAGGACGAACTGGAACAAGACGGGATCATCATCAAACAGGCCCTGATGCCGGAGATGGGGCGCCTGGACGCCTTCGCCCGAGAACATTTTTCAGAAGGCTGGGCGTCGGAGGTGATGGGCTGCTTCACCAACAAGCCGGTGAGCTGCTATTACGCCGTTCGCGGAGAGGAGATCATCGGCTTTTCCTGCTGTGATTCCACTGCCCGCGGTTTCTTTGGCCCAACGGGCGTGCTGCCCGCATACCGCGGAAAGGGCATCGGCAAAGCCCTGCTACTGGCTGCCCTACACCATTTGAAGGACCTGGGCTATGCCTATGCCATCATCGGCGGCGCGGGCCCCACCGGGTTTTATGAGCAGGCCTGCGGCGCGGTAGAAATCCCCGGCTCTGTGCCCGGCATCTACAAAGATTTGCACGTCTGATCTTTCCCGGAATCCTGCTATGTTATAATCAAGGGCGGATAAGGGGGTGAGCGCGTGTACAAGGTGCTGATTGTGGAGGATGACCCGGTCATCCAGCAGGCGGTGACGGACTACCTGACAGGCTTTGGCTATCAGGTTCACCCCGCGCAAAATTATGATGATGTGATGGCGGATTTTACCGCCGTGGACCCGCAGCTGGTGCTGCTGGATCTGAAGCTGCCGCGCTTTGGCGGCTTTCACTGGTGCCGCGAAATCCGCAAACTGTCCACCGTGCCCATCCTGTTCATCACCTCCGCGGCCGACAACATGACGGCGGTGACCGCCATGAGCATGGGCGCGGATGACTTGATCGCCAAACCCTTTGATCTGGGCGTGCTGGGCGCCAAGGTGGAGGCGCTGCTGCGGAGGGCCTACGGCTTCGCGGCCGCCGCGCCCTATGCCGCGCACAAGGGCCTGCTGCACAACCCGGCCGAGGGCAGCGTGCAGTATGAGGGGCAGTCCGTCCTCTTAACCCGCAACGAAAACCGCATCCTGCAGGCGCTGATGGAGCGCCGCGGGCAGGTGGTGTCCCGCGAGCTGCTGATGACCAAACTGTGGGAGACGGACGAGTTTGTGGACGAGAACACCCTCACCGTCAACGTGGGCCGCCTGCGCCGCAAGCTGGAAGGCCTGGGCGCTGTGGACATGATACAAACCCGCAAGGGCATGGGGTACATCCTGGCATGAGTGACAACAGGGAAAAGCACGCCAGTGTACCCCTTTTTTACTTAAAATCAAGGGCGCTGTTGCTGCTGCTGTTTGTGGTGTGCGTGGCGCTCTTTGCCGTGGTGCTTCTTTTGCACCAGGTGCCGCACGAGGCGGCCTGGTACGCGGGCGCCCTTTGTCTGCTGCCCATTACAGCTGCCTTGGTTGTTGATTACGCCCGCTTTGCCGCGCGCCACAGGGCGCTTGATGATTTGTTGTCCGGCCTGCCAGAGTCGCTTGTTCACCTGCCCGCCCCGCGGGGCTTAATCGCCAGGGATTACCAGGCGCTCCTTAAGGAGTTACTGGCCCTGCACACCGCGCGCGTCAGCGCGGATGACTTGCGCTACCAGCAGATGCAGGAGTACTACACCCTGTGGAGCCACCAGATCAAAACGCCGCTGGCCGCCATGCGCCTGCTGCTCTCCCAGGAGGACAGCCAAAGGTCGCGCCTGCTTTTGAGTGAGCTGCAAAAGACCGAGCATTACGCGGACATGGCGCTGCACTTCATGCGCCTGGACGGCCCGGACAGCGATTTTCATTTCGCCAAAGCGCCCTTGCGCAAGCTGGCCAGCGCGGCCGCGCGCCGCTTCGCCACACCCTTTGTACTCAAGCAACTAAGCCTTGCGATTGATATCCCCGAGGACACCCAGGTGCTCACCGACAGCAAATGGCTCACCTTTGTGCTGGAACAACTGATTTCAAACGCCGTGAAGTACACCAAAGAGGGCGGCATCACCATCACCTGGGATGAGGAGAAACACGAGCTGACCGTCGCGGATACCGGCGTGGGCATCCGCGCGGAGGACCTGCCCCGCGTGTTTGAGCGCGGCTTTACGGGCGTTCTGGGCCGGGAGGATCTGCAGGCGACCGGCATTGGGCTCTTCCTCTCACGGGAGATCTGCAAGCGCCTGTCCCACGGCCTGCGTTTGGAGTCCGCCGTGGGCGTGGGCACCCGCGCCATCCTGCGTTTTCCGCCATCAAACGCATTGATTGAGTGACAATGTGACAGTTTTGTTCGTTTGCGGGCGCGTTTGTAAGCCTGGTATCAGGTACGCGCCTGCTTTGTGACGTACAATAATACTGAACACATGAGTTAACGCACTCATGGACTGAGTAATTTTTTGGCTCCGCTAAGTCGAGTGATGGAGGCGTAGCCGCAGTGCTACGTTGACTGAACGAGACAACGCGGAGGCGGAAAAGAACCAGTCCATGGAAGCGTTAAAGAATGCGTTCAGTATAAACTTATCAAGCACAAGGAGGACGGATATGGCCATCCTGCAAGTCAACAACGTCAAGAAGGTATTCACCACCCGCTTCTCGGGCTACCGTGTCGAAGCCCTGCGGGACATCAGCTTTTCGGTGGAGGAGGGCGAGTACGTCGCCATCATGGGCGAGTCCGGCTCCGGCAAGACTACGCTGCTCAACATCCTAGCCACCCTGGACACACCCACTTCCGGTGAGGTGCTGCTGGACGGCGCCCCCATGGGCAACATCAAGGAGCAGCAGCTGGCGGCCTTCCGCCGCGACAACCTGGGCTTTGTATTCCAGGATTTCAACCTGCTGGACACCTTTTCCATCCGTGACAACATCTACCTGCCCCTGGTCTTGGGCGGCAAGATGGGCCACGCGGAAATGGCGCGCCGCATCCAGCCTTTGGCTGAGCAACTCGCCATCCTGCCTATTTTGGACAAGTTCCCCTATGAGGTGTCCGGCGGGGAAAAGCAGCGCGCCGCTGTCGCCCGGGCGCTGATCACCAACCCGCGCCTGCTGCTTGCGGATGAGCCGACCGGGCAGTTGGATTCCAACGCAACGGCCTCCCTGCTTGCCATGTTTGAGCAGGTCAACCGCCTCGGGCAGACCATCTTAATGGTCACGCACTCCACAAAGGCTGCCAGCCACGCGGGCCGCGTGCTGTTTATCCGTGACGGGCAGATCTTCCACCAGCTCTACCGGGGCGACCTTGGCAAGGATGAGATGTACCAGCGGATCGCGGACGCGCAGACCGCGCTGATGACAGGCGGTGTTGTGGCATGAGCGGACGGTTCATCAGTGACTTGGCGCTGCAAAACTTAAAGCGCAACAAGCGCGCCTATTTGCCGTTTGCGCTTAGCTGCATCGGCACGGTGATGATGTTTTTCATCCTCTACACCCTCTCCTACACCACCACGCTGCACGGCACCTACGGCGGGCGCAGCATACAGCGCACGCTGCAGCTGGGGGTGTGGGTGATGCTGCTCTTCTCCGTTATCTTCCTGTTTTATACGCACAGTTTTTTGGTCAAGCAGCGCAAGAAGGAGTTTGGCCTGTTTAACGTGCTGGGGCTGGAAAAGCGCCACATCAGCCGCGTTTTGCTGGTGGAAACCTTCATCGTGGGCATGGCGACCACCCTGCTGGGCGTGCTGCTGGGGGCGCTTCTGTCCAAACTGATGTATTTAATCATCTTAAAACTCATCGGGGCGGAGGTGGTCAAAGCCCTCACCATCCCGAAGGACGCCTATGTCATCAGCGCCGTCGCCTTTTTGGGCATCCATGGCCTAACGCTCCTCTCCACCCTGGGGCAGGTATACGCCGCCCGCCCGGTGCAGTTGCTGCGGGGCAGCCAACTGGGCGAGCGCCAGCCCAAAGCGCGCCTGTGGCTGGCCTTGATCGGCCTCATCTGTCTGGTTTGGGGCTACTATATCTCCCTCAGCGTCAAGGACGCCGTCCAGGCCATCCCGGATTTCTTCAAGGCGGTGCTGCTGGTCATCGCGGGCACCTACCTGCTGTTTTCCGCCGGCACGGTCAGCCTGCTTAATGTAATGCAGCGCAACAAGTCCTTTTACTACAACAAGCGGCGCTTCCACGTCATCGCGGGCCTGCGCTTCCGCATGAACCGCAACGCGGTGGGCCTGGCCAGCATCTGCATCCTGTCCACCATGGTACTGGTGATGGGCACCGTCACCGCCAGCGTCTTCGCGGGCCGGGAAAACCAGCTGAAGGAGCGCTTCCCGCGCCAGGCCATGTTTTCCGCCTGGCCGTCCAATGAGGAAAGCGGCGCCTACTTTTATACCCTGTTGGTGGACACGGCCAAGGGCGAGGGAATTACGCCCACAGACCTCATCACCTGGCGGGACATCTACTTTGTGGGCGAAGAATACGGCGTGCCCGGGCAGTACCAGCAGGCGGACGAGCGCTTTGTCTGGTCCGGGGACGCGACGGACCGGATGGGGTTTTACTTCATCCCCCTGTCGGACTACCAGGCCGCCTTTGGGCAGGGGATCCA
>DUQZ01000040.1 GCA_012837525.1 Clostridiales bacterium
AGGTCCGCCTTGTTTTCCGGCATCCTGTCGATTTGGTAGACGAAGGTGGCAAAATTCTCCATGTCATCATACAGGGGAATCATAAAGGTTTCCCGCTGGATTTGGATGATACGGCTCTCCTCAGGCGACAGCATCAGCGGCAACTGAGGCGAGAACAGCCAGGAATCGCAGTAAAAGCCCTTGGGCGCAATCTCCGGGAAGTGACGCTTGAAGAAGGCCAGCGCCGCGTCAAAGGAGCGCCTGCAGTTGTCCACCGTGTAGCCCTCCCCGGTAGGGATGTGAAAGCTGAGCAGGACATCATGTTTGTCAACCAGGCGCTCATACTGGCGCAGGTCAAACCATGCTGGCGCGGAAAATACAAAGCCGGAGGGAGATACACGGTGCACCAGCACCTGCTCGCCCTTGTTTTCATAGACAGTTGTAAAGGCGGTGTCGGCTTTGGTTTTAGCGGGCAGCCCGTCTCTGTGATATCCTTCCCCGCCGTCTGCCAGGCACAGCAAATCCCCGCTGTCCCTGTGCCGGTAGACGGTGTAGGGCCTGTCAAAGGTGACGGGGTTAAAGCGCAAATGGTGCGCGGTGTTTAGGTATGGCGTCACGCACAGGGCGTTCCAGAAGTACAGATCCATGCCCCACGCGCCTTCCCGCTTTTTGTAGGCCTCCGCAAACCCCTTGAGGCTTTTGAAATTCTTCATCACATCCGCGCGGGCTATCCCCCGGCGGTCCAAATCCAAAAGGGTATGCGGCACCTGGCGGGTGAGCAGCAGGATAGAAAACAGGCCTTTGTCCTCCCCCAGGATGCCCGGCTCCGGCGCGTTCATGTCCGGCAGCTTATAAAAAGGGGCGGAGGAAAACATCGCCCAGTTGAGGAAAACAGCCACGGTTTTCAGCCGCGCGTCCGCATCTATCCGGCTGGCCATGGCCTTTAGCTGGTTGATTAAACCATCTTCAAACCCAAACCAGTCCGCGTACAGCGCAAAATCCACCGGGTTGATAAAGGGGACGCGCGTCAACTCCTCCTTCAGCGGCAAAAAACGCGTCCAGGCCGGGCCCAGGTAGTCCGGCAAATCGGGCAGGCGCAATTCGTTTTGAAGGGTCCACCATGTGTTTGTCATATCCAAACATCCCCCGCTTTGAAATCCGGTTTTCATACTACCCAAGCGGAGGGACCGCGTCAATCATCCCCTGCATTCCTGCTGTACATGCGTTGACAGGCGTCCATGCCTTTTACAGAATTGAATCAGATATATCCGCATCGTCCATGGCGAATTTTCCATTCAAGGAGGCGCACCATGAACAAACTGTACATCATCACAAAGCTATTAGCCCTGGCGCTGGTGATCGCACTTTTGCCCAGCCCGCTGGTGTTGGCTGAGGGCGGCATCCAAATTGATGCTGACCCGGAAGGCGGCTACACCGGGGACTATGTGCTGATATACAATGATGACTTTTTAAGTGGCACCAGCCTGACATCCGGCTTTATGACCGGCCTGATTGAGACGGACATCCCCCAGTTTGGGCAAAGGGTACCGGATGGTTTTGACATCAACAGCTACAAGAGCAAGGTGGTGAGCCAGCCGGACCCCTACCTGGAACAGACCCAAACCCAGGACAGCAGCCTGCCCTTTGGTGAAGTTGGCTTCATTAAGGCCTTTGTCATCCCAGAGGGCCTGTCCCCAGGACGCGGGGACATTGCCTTTCAGGTTATCGCCGCCGGGCAGCATTGCCGGGTGTGGAGCCCGCTGAACCCGGATTATTACCCGCTTGAAGCCATTGACCCAACTGCCGCGGAGGAGTTGGTGGCCGCCTTTGACGGGCATTATGATTTTATGACGCGCGTGTTTGGCGCGCCGGTCAACCTGCCGGGAGACGGCATCATCAACCTGATGTGCTACAACGTCCACGAGCCCACGCTGGCCGCTTTTGTGAATTTGGCGGATCTTTATGAACGTATTTCAGTTGGCGGCAAGCAGTATCAGAGCAACGCGCTGGCCATGTTGCACCTGGACACCTATGGGCCCACCGGCTTTTTGCGGCCGGACGGCGCGGGCGGGGAGCGCCAGGCGCTCAGCACCACCAAGGCTTTCATGATGCACGAATACCAGCACTTGATTACCCTCTCCCGCTCCTACTTGTCGGACGCCTACCGCGAACGCTTTGAGCAGGGCGTCCGGGCTGATTTCAGCCGAGAATCGGATGAAACAACCTGGCTGACAGAGTTTTTGTCCGCCGGCGCCACCGTGTTGACCTGCCCGGACAACCTGTTGGACTACCACCTGCCCAACTGGTTTGGGGCCAATCAGGTCTTGCTGGAGGCCACCCTGCCAGGCCTTGCGGACATCCAGCCGGATCAGTACAACATGGCGCTGCGCGGCTGGAATGTCTTTGACTGGTCGCGCGTGCGCTCCTATTCCCTGCTGGCTTTTTTGGCCCTGTTTGCCTTTGACAAGGGCGGGGAAGACGTGTTTATAAAGACCATTGATTTATGGGAAAACCAGCGGCAAGCGCGGGGCTACAAAAAGCCGGTGCAGGCGCTGATGGATGCCATGGAGTATAAAGACTTTACCAGCTTTTTTGAGGATTTCATCCTCTCCCTCATCCTGCATGACAAGGAATTTGAAAACGGCCGCTACCGCCTCTTCCCGGATGGGTTCTCGCCCGAAATGGACGCGGTTGCAGGGAAGATGCGCGAATGGATGATCCCGCAGGTCAACGTGGGCACCGTGTATGTGTACGATGCGGGCTTCGCCCTGATCAAGCCGGTGGGCGGCAACTATGTCCCGCCCGTCACCGCGCGCAAGGAACTGAAGTACATGGGGATTACGCTTGGCAGATAAGACTGGTTAACCCCAAAAAACAAGCTTGCCCGCTCGTTTGAACTTGTCGACAAAGTGTCTGCAGACACT
>DUQZ01000041.1 GCA_012837525.1 Clostridiales bacterium
CCACAGCAGCAGCTGGTCAAAGTCCATGACGCTCTGGCGGATTTCCATACCGGCGGTGGCCAGGTCGGTGTTGTTGGCCAGCATGGTGACCAGCAGCTCAGACACGGGGTTGTCGGTGGTGGAGGACCATTCGATGATGGCGGGCATCAACACGGTGCCGTCGGCCAGGGTGACGTTGTGCTCGTAGGTGCCGGCTTCTTCCGGGGTGACCTTCTTGTAGCGCAGGCCTTCGGTGTATTCGCCGCCTTCGGCGTTGAGGACGAAGCCCGCGTCAACCAGCAGCTGGGTAGCGGTTTCCGGGGAGTAGGGGTAGGTGTTCAGCTTCTCGTTGAGTTCTTCCTCGGATTCCTGGTACATCCACATGGCCAGGCCGTAGGGGCCGTGAACCAGGGCGCCGTAGCCGCCGGTGAAGGTGGTGGCGAATTCCTGGCGGTCCAGCAAGTGGGCGATCGCATGGCGGACAGCCTTGAACTGGGTGGGGCCAAAGTCGCTGGCGAACTGGATCTTGCCGTAGCCGTTTCGCTCGTAGTTGACGGTCTCAAAGCCGCCCTTGGCAACCAGGTCCAGGGCCTTGTTGACTTCGTCGCCGCCGGTCAGGCCGGAGATCAGGTTGATGGCGCCAGTTTCCAGCGCGTCAAACTGGGTGGCTTTTTCAGCCTTGACGATGATCAGCTTCTGGATGCTGGGCTTCTGGCCTTCGAAGTTGCCCTTGTAGTTGGGGTTGATTTCCAGCACGGCCTGCTTGGCGCCCACATCGTAGGACACCAGCTGGTACGGGCCCGCGGTGACACGGCCTTCGGTGACGAAGCGCGCATGCTCGATCTTGTCCTTCAGGGCGTCGGCGGTCAAGTCGCCCACAAAGTAGGCGCCTTCGCCGTCGTCCTTCACGTCATAGCCTTCGCCCAGCCACATGTCGATGGACAGGGGGGTGAAGGAGGCGTAGGACATGTCATAGTAGTAGGGGATGAAGTCGGAAACCACGGTCACCTGGAAGGTGTAGTCGTCCAGGATGCGCAAGCCGGCAAAAGGCACGTTGCCTTCCTTGATGGAAGCGGTCACCTTGGCGTTGAACTCTTCCTTGAGTTTGTCAACCTGCTCTTTATGGGCTTCTTTGTCTTCATCAGAAGCGTCATCAGCCGGCGCTGCAGGCAGCTCATCCATTACCTGACCGTTGTTCTTGTACAGCTCACCACCAACATAATAGGTGTACGCCTGGTTTTTGCTGCCCATGCCCAGCAGGGTGGGGTGGGAGAACAGCAGGGAGCCAGCCACAAAGTGCTTGGCCGTGATGGGGCTGCCATCGTTGAACACCAGGTCATTATGAATCTTGATGGTGAACGTCTTGGTGCCGTCATCATTGAGAACGCCTTCAATGCTCTCGGTCACGCTCTCGTTTTGCACCATGGCGCCGCCCTGGTTGAAGGAGATGGTGGAGTAGTCGTTGATCAGGCCACGGATCATGTTGTCCGTCGCGTTGTTGGTCCAGATGGCGCCATGGGCCCAGTCACCGGAAATCTCGGTGCCGGAACCATAGATGATCTCGCCGCCCACAGCGGGCTCGGCGAAGGCAGACATGACGCCAAACAGCATCATGGTTGCCACAAGTAAGGCTACCAGTTTCTTCATGAAGTAAACCTCCAGTTATAGTATTGAGCATGATCCTCATCCGTCTGGGATCATTCGCCCTCAGGTGAATCATAGCGTGAATGCCCCCGTTTGACAAGTCCTTTTTTTGCCCCGAAAACGACGAAAACCGCATAAAACGGCGCGGTTTAATGGGCAAAACCACATGCAAAACAGGAAAAAGACAAGGTTTTTGACGTATTGACACATCCAGAAAACTTTAATTGAAATTGTTAAAGATCGGGTATAATAAAAGGTGGATAAAACTGAAGGAGGACAGCTTATGTTCGAATTGCGGGACAATATTGTTTCAGTAGGTGTGCAAAACCCCGAGTTGGAAGTGTTTGACATCATCATGAAAACCCCCAAGGGCACCAGCTACAACGCGTTTTTAATCAAGGGCACGGAGAAAACCGCCCTGGTTGAAACCGCGAAGGAAGGCTTTTTGGAGGAGTATATCAAAAATATTGAGGAAATCATCCCCTTTTCGGACATTGATTACCTCATCATCAGCCATACAGAGCCGGACCACGCCGGCATCATCCCGGATTTGCTGCGCAAAAACGAAAAGCTGCAGGTCATCGGCACCAACAGCGCCATCACCTTCATCGGCCAGATCATCAACCAGGAGTTCAACAGCCGCGTGGTCAAAAAGGGCGACACACTGGACTTGGGTGGGCGCGAGCTGCGCTTTTATCCCATGCCCAATCTGCACTGGCCGGATACCATGTTCACCTACGACACCCTCTCAAACGGGGTGTTCACCTGCGACTTCCTGGGCGCGCACCATGCCTTCGCGCCGCTTTTGGCCAGCAAGCTCACCAACCCGGATGAGTATTTAGCGTCCGCGCGCAAGTATTACCTGGACATCATGGCGCCCTTTGCCCAGCCCTTTGTGAAAAACGGCATCAAGGCCATCCGGGAATTGAACCCGGACATCGTCTTCACCGGCCACGGCGCGGTGCTGGACGTGATGATTGAGGACGTCGTGTCCCTGTATGAGGAATTGTCAGAGGCGCCCGAAAAGGACGGCAAGTCCGTCGCCATCATCTATGTCAGCGCCTATGGCTACACCAAGATGCTGGGCACCGCTATAAAGGAAGAAATTGAACAAGCCGGCATCAAGGTTCATATGATTGAACTGGACGAAACCAACCGCGATGAGGCCATGGCCGCCATCACCGAGGCAGACGCCGTCCTGTTTGGCTCACCCACCTTCTTAGGCGACCTGCTGGACCCCATCGGGGAGCTGCTGGCTGCCCTGTATCCCTTTGTCTTAAAGGGTAAGCTGTGCTCCGCCTTTGGTTCCTACGGCTGGACGGGGGAGGCCGTGCCCAACATCATGGCCCGGCTTGAGCAACTAAAGGTCAAGACGGTGGAGGGCGTGCGCGCGCGCCTGCGCCCCAACGCGGAGGAGCTGGCCGCTGCCCGCGCGCTTGGTCAGCAGATCGTAAACGGCATCCAATAAGATAAGACATTCCGCGTGAAGGAGGACACCATGAAACCATCACAAACGCGCTATGCCTGCTGCAACCATCACCTGCCCGCCTTCCCGCAGACGGATGACCCCGTCTGGGAGAAGGCGCCGCCTGTGGAACTTCTTGAAGTGGAAAGCGGCAAACGTCCCTTCTTGCGCACGGAGTTTCAGCTGCTCCGGGACGATCAGGAAAAAGCCTTCTATTTAAAAATCACGGCGGAGGATGACGAGGTCCGCTCCAATTACCGCCTTCATGACGAAACGCTGTACACCCAGGATGTGTTTGAGCTGTTCATCGCGGAAGAGGGCGATCTGTCCACCTACCGCGAGATTGAGGTCAGCCCCTTTGATGTCACCTTCACCGGCACCATCCATTTTGATGAGGATGGCACGCGCCACTTAAACATGGATTGGGAGCTGCCAGGCTTCATTACCAAAACCCATTATAATGAAGCGGCGCATCAAACCGTCTCCATCTGGAAGATGCCCTACGCCGCGTTTAGCGCAGAACCAAAACCGGGCACGCCCTGGCGCTTCAATGTCTTCCGGGTGGATCACAGCCGCCGGGGCGAGGAATTGCAGGCCTGGCAGCATACCGGCGCGCGCAACTTCCACGTGCCGGAGCGCTTCGCCTGGCTTGATTTCATCCAGTGACACCAACCCAGGCGGATGCCGCTCTGAAGCGGTCCATCCGCGCCATGGTGGAGGAGAAAGGCTACCTCTGCGGCCTGACGGTCTGCTACGGAAACGGGCAGGAGCATGTGATCCACTCCCATGGCCGGTCGCAGGAAGTGCTTCTTTTTGAGGACGGCTTTGCGTCCGCGCCTTTGCCTGTTACACCAACCACGATATATGACATCGCCTCGCTGACCAAGCTGTTCACGCTGGTCAGCGTTTTGCAGCTTATCGAGGCGGACGAAATCCGCTTTACAGACCAGATTCTAAAACTGGACCCGCGCTTTGTTCACCTGCGCAACTGTACGGTGGAGGAGGTACTGACCTACCTGGCCTGCCTGCAAACACCGGAGCGCGTGGACAAACAAGCAGATGCGATGGCGGCAGAGCGCATGGTGTTCCAAACCCGCCGCGTGCCTGTCCAGGGCTTCAAGCTGTATTCGGACATGAACGCCCTGGTGCTCAAGTATGTGGTGGAATCAGTCAGCGGTCTGCCCTTTCTTGCGTATTTGCAGAAGCATGTTTTCCAACCGGCTGGCATGAAGGAAACCTGGGCCAGCGTGCCGGATGACCGCCTGGCAGACGTGATGAACTACAACTACGAGCACAAGGTTGTCCAGGGTAGGTACCAGGTGCAAACGGATGTCACGCCAGGCCTGCCGCATGATCCCAAGGCGCGTTTGCTCAAGTCCCGTCAGGATGATGTCAGCGGGCACGCGGGCCTGTTCTCTACCGCCCAAGATCTGTGCAGGTTTTCTCAAACGCTCTTAAACGGCAAACTTATCAGCCGGGACAAGCTGCTGCAAATCGGCGTCAACCGCACGGGCTACCTGCTGGCAGACGGCGGCTACCGCCAGTTTCTTGGGCTGTTGGCATTTACCCGGTCCCCGCTTCAAAAAAAGAGCGAGGTGCCCGCGTGGATGGGCCTGCGCGCCTTTGGCATCTCCGGCTATACGGGCAACCATTTCGCGCTGGATCCGGACGCGGGCGTGTTTGACATCGTGCTGGGCAACCGCTGCCACAACCGTGTGTCGCTGGTGACCCCGGAGGAGGATGCGGACAAATTGGGGCTCAGCCCAGACGGCTCAGGACGCGTCACCTGGCCGGATCACCGCCCGGTGCGCTCCAGCTTTCGTTTTATTCATCAAAAAGACAAGATGCTGCACAACCCCGTCTATGATTGTCTTTCGGCCAGAAATTGGATTTCGCCTGTTGATTTTTAATTGATGATTCGTTCCTCAAAGTGGACAGATTCCCCCTTTTTGTGTATGATAAGCACAATCAGGGGCAGCCCTGATGTTGATTATGTACAAACGAAGTGTTCAGGAGGGGACTATGCAAACTGTACCATTTGGCAAAAGCGGCAAAAACGTATCCAGGCTGGGCTTTGGCATGATGCGCCTGCCCACCCTCACAAAGGATGACGGCAGCCAGGTGATTGACCGTGACGAAGCCATCCGCATGCTGCGCCACGGCATCGACCAGGGCATCACCTATGTGGATACTGCCTATGGCTACCACGGCGGGGAGAGCGAAATTGTCACCGGCCTGGGCTTAAAGGACGGCTACCGCGAGCGCGTGATGCTGACCACCAAACTGCCCCAGTGGCTGGTAAACAAGTATGAGGACATGGACCGCCTGCTGGATGAGCAGCTGGAAAAGCTGGATGTGCCCTATTTGGATTTCTACCTGCTGCACGCCTTAAACGGCAGCGCTTTTGACAAACTGCAGAAGCTGGACTATCAAAAGTTTCTTGAAAAAGCCAAATCCGACGGCCGCATCAAAAACGCGGGCTTCTCCTTCCATGATGAGAAGGACGTCTTCCTGCGCATCATTGATGATTATGACTGGGACATGGCGCAAATCCAGTTCAACTACCTGGATGACGAATACCAGGCCACGCTGGAAGGCATGCGCTATGCCGGCAAAAAGGGCATCCCGATTGTGGTGATGGAGCCATTGCGCGGCGGCACCCTGGCCAACCCGCCAACGGATGTCCTCTCGCTGATTGAGGGGCACAAGAGCGGCTTCAGTCCGGTGGAGTGGGCCTTCCGCTATGTGGGCGATTTCCCTGAGGTGGTCACCATCCTGTCCGGCATGTCCACCATGGACCAGGTGGAGGACAACCTGCGCATCTTTAAGGATGTGAAGACGGGCAGCCTCACCCAGGAGGACCACGCCTTCATCAAGACCCTGAAGGAAAGCTACTTAGCCCGTGTCAAAATTGGCTGCACTGCCTGTGACTACTGCCAGCCCTGCCCGCAGGGCGTGCTGATCCCGCGCATCTTCCGTGCCTACAACGACGCCTACAAGTTCAACCAGCCGGGCAGCCTCAAATGGCAGTACGGCGAAATCATCAAGGAAAACGGCGAGGGCGCCCTGTGCGTGGAGTGCGGCCAGTGTGAGGCGGTCTGCCCGCAGCAGCTGCCCATCATTGAAACCTTAAAGGAAATTGACGCCATCGCGCGCTAAACAATCAACATGAATATCAACCTGTATGGCATCCTGATCGCCCTGGGCGTCGCGGCTGCCGTCATCTACATGGGCAAGGAGACCAAACGGCTCTCCTTGCCTCCTGATTTGGCGGTGGACATGGCGCTTTGGTCCGTGCCCGTCGCGGTACTCAGCTCGCGCATTTACTATGTCATCTTCACCTGGGATCATTACAAGGATGACTGGCTCAGCATCTTCAAGGTGTGGGAAGGCGGCCTTGCCATCTACGGCGGGGTCATCGGCGGCGCGCTAGGCATCTACCTGCTCTCCCGCTACAAAAAGCTGCCAACCCTCAAGCTGCTGGATCTGGTAGCGCCCGGGCTCATTTTGGGCCAGGCGATTGGCCGCTGGGGCAATTTCTTTAACAAAGAAGCCTTTGGTGAGCTCATCACCAACCCTGCCCATCAGTTTTTCCCGCTGGCGGTGCTGGTGGACGGGCAGTGGCACCAGGCCACCTTCTTTTATGAGTCCGTGTGCAACTTGCTGGGTTTTTTCTTCCTGCTGTTTGTGCGGGACCGCTGCTACAAAAAGGGCCAGGGATTTGTGCTGCAATGGTACTTAATTTTTTACGGTTTGGTCCGCGTGGTCATTGAGGGCCTGCGCACCGACAGCCTGATGCTGGGCAGCCTGCGTGTCTCCCAGGTGTTAAGCATCCTGCTGGTGGCCGCAAGCGGCATCATCCTGATGCTGCGCCTCAAGCGCACGCCGCTGATGATCGCGGGCGCGGTCATCTGGACGGCGCTGTTTGCGGTGATTGCAGTGGGCGTGGTGCGCGGCATCGTCCTGACCTATGCCGTGATGGCCGTCTTCGCGCTGATGGTGTTCGTCATGTTTATGCGGGAAACCGCAAAAGGAAGCGCGGCATGAGCAGAACCAGCCTGTATCGCCTGTTGATTCGCCTGATGCCTCAAAAGGGCATTCACCTGCGCGCTGTAGATCAGACGATGCCTGACGCGAAGAAGAAGGCTTACGAGGGCATCCTGCGCCGGCACAAGGCCGCTGGCGGCGCGCTGGCCTTTTTTAATCAAGAGACCATCACGGATTTTTTCACCTTCGGGGAGGCCCGGCCCGGCACTCCTGTAGTGGAGGACATCGCCTTCCGCCTGGCTTCTGTCTCAAAACTGGTGAGCGCGGCGGGCATCTTGGCGATGCGGGAGCAAGGCTTGATTGATCTGGACCGTGACGCGGACACCGGCTTACCCTACAGCCTGCGCCACCCGCAGGCGCCGGATGTGCCCATCACCCTGCGCATGTTGCTGACGCACACCGCGGGGATTTTTGATGGTGAAAGGTATTTAAAGGGCATTGAGCGCGGTGAACCCGCGGGCGGTTTGCTGGCGGGCGACAGCCACACCAAGCACCTGCCGAGTGAGGGCTGCGAGTATTCCAACTTCGGTGTAGGCCTGGCTGGCTGCGTGGCGGAAGCGCAAACCGGCCTGTCCTTTGAATGCGCCATGCAGCGCTACCTGTTTGAACCGCTTGGGATGAAGGCGTCTTACTACCCTCAATTGCTGGACAGCCTGGTCGCCAACGCCAGGCGCATCTTTCCGCCCCAAAAACACATCAATTTTGACGCCGCCGCGCGGCAGGCCCGGCCCAAAACAGGCTGGGATACGCCGGACGCGCAGGCGCATCATCTTTTTGCCCACGGCAGCTGCTGCATGGATGTGAAAAGCCTGGTCACACTGGGCCAGGCCCTCATGACCCCGGGCTTTTTTACACAGGATACATTGCAGGAGATGCGCAGCCCGCTGGGCAGCCTGCACGGCCGCGACCCCTCCCTGACCCAGGGCCTGGGCATGTTTATTCTGGAGGATGAGCAGCTTTCTCCAAATCCTCTGTATGGCCACCAGGGCATGGCCTACGGCGCGGTGCATATGCTGTTTTTGGATCTGGCGCGCGGCCGCGGCATCATCAGCCTGACCACCGGGGTATCAGAAGCGCGGGAGTATATCATGGCGGATGTCAACAGGGCGCTGCTGAAGGAATGGGCACAGGATGACTGAGCGCGTCACGGACATCAAAAAACGCGTCGGCCACCGCCTGGTCCATCTGGCCAGCGGGGAGACGCTGAAGGTGCCGCACGCCCTGTTCCGCCTGCACCCGCTCAAGGTAAATGAAGAGATTGAGTTGGCAGCCTACGCGCAGAAAATCAGCGCGGAGGAGGGGCGCTATGCCCTGGAAGCCGCGGTGCGTATGCTGGAGACGCGCGACCGCAGTGTTTTGGAAATCGCCAACAAATTAACGGACGCCGGCTTTTCGGCCAAGTCCGCGCGGCAGGCCTGCGACAAGCTGCAAACCCTGGGCTATCTGGATGACGCGCGCTACGCGCAATTGACGGCCAAACGCCTGTCCAAGAAATACGGCGCCATCCGCATCCGGAGGGAGCTGCGCAACAAAGGCATTCAGGAGCAGCTGATTGAGGACGTGCTGGAAGAATCAGACACAGCGGATCAGGTAGAAGCCGCCATCAAGATTATCAGCAAGTCCTACGCCCGGCAAAAAGGCGAGCCGGAGGCCCGCTACTGCCGCGCCTACGCGGCCCTGGCCCGGCGCGGTTACACGCCGGATGTGGTCAAGGCAGCGCTGGAGGCTGTGATTGCGGAGTATGAGCCGGATTCATCAGATGTCTGATTAAATCACCTGCCATCATCATGCCGGCCACCGGCGGCACAAAGGCGACAGAGCCCGGCGCGTGCCGCCCGTTATGTGCCTCCGTCACGGCCTTCACCGGCTCCTCTAGCGAATACAGCACCCGCAAGGCGGGGATGGCCTGCTCCCGGCAGGCCTTTCTCATGCGCCTGGCCAGCGGGCAACCAGATGTTTCGTAGATATCCCCAATGCGCAGCTGCATCGGGTCCAGGCGGTTGCCAGCGCCCAGGCAGCAGATGATGGGAATGTCCCGCAAAATGCAGGTCTTGGCGATCAGCAATTTGGCGCTCAGGGTGTCCACGCAGTCTGCCACCGCGTCAAAACTGGAAAAATCAATCGCGTCAAAGCTGCCCTCCTCAAAAAACAGGGGGAGGGCGGTGATCTTGATATCCGGGTTGATGTCCCGCAGCCTGGCCGCGCAGACATCCACCTTGCGCTGCCTCAAGGTGGAGTGCAGCGCAATGAGCTGACGGTTGATATTGGTGATGGACACCACATCATGATCCACCAGGGTGATGCTGCCCACCCCGCTGCGCGCCAGCGCCTCCGCGCAGGCCGCGCCCACGCCGCCCACCCCAAAGACGGCCACATGGGCCTGCTGCAGGCGCGCGAAGGCAGGTTTGCCAATCACGCTGATGGTGCGGTCAAAGGGCTGCGCTTTTTGGGTGGTCACTTTGTTTTCCTCCTGGGTTTGGCGATGGCGGCGGTCAGCAAATAGACGCTGTCTGCGCCGGCTTTCAATAATTCGGCCGCGCATTCCCGCACGGTGGACCCTGTGGTGCGCACGTCATCCACCAATAATACCTCCATACCGGCAACCGGCAGGATCACTTTAAACGCGCCTTTTACGTTCTGGCTTCGTTTGTGCGCCGGCAAACTGGACTGACGGCGGCGGTTGTGCTTTTTCAACAGCGCTTCCATCACCGGGATGCCCGTGTGCTCATGAATCAGCTCGCACAGCAGGCGGGACTGGTTGAATCCGCGCTCCCGCTGGTGGCTTTTGTACAGGGGGACAGGCACCATGGCGTCAAAGCGCATGCCGCTGACACACAGGGCCATTTCATGCGCCAGGGGCTCCGCCGCCAGCGCCGCGCCGCCAAATTTGAGGCGCACAATCAGCTTTTGGGTGACATCCCGGTACACAAAGGGCGAAAAGGCGCGGCGCAGGCCTGCCATGCCGCCCTGGGCGCAGTATTCACAGGGTGTGTTAAACCGCACGGGCGACAGGCAGTTGTCGCAGACATTTCTGCCAATGCGCAGGTTTTCCAATTGGTTCAGGCAGTCCGCGCACAAGGCTTGCCCGGGGGAGATCCTGCGCGGCTCATCACAGGATAAGCAGCGCGTCTTGGGCAGCAGCAGATCCGCTGCCTTTTGCAGCAGGCTCATCCGATCCCGTTGCGCGCGCACAGCAAGCGCAGCCAGTGGGCAAGCAGGGAGTAGCGCCGGCGCTCCAGGTTGTTGGTCACCATCATGTTCAGCACCTCCTGCCGGCCCACCAGCACCACCAGCCTGCGCGCGCGGGTGACACCAGTGTACAGCAGGTTGCGCGTGAGCAGCATCCGCGGCCCGCCCACCATGGGCATCACCACGGCCGGGAACTCGCTGCCCTGGCTTTTGTGGACGGACAGGCAGTAGGCCAGGTCCAATTCCTCCAAATCCGCGTATTGGTACAGGACGGTCTTCTCATCGTCATACAGGACGCTGACCATCTTGTCCTCTTCCTCAATCTTTGTGATAAAGCCGATGTCGCCGTTGAACACACCCTGGCCGTTTGCGCCGTCTGCCGTCTCCCACTCCAATTGGTAGTTGTTTTTGATGTGCATCACCTTGTCGCCCTCACGCAGGATGAGTTCGCCATACTGGATGTCCTTCTTGCTTGGTGAGGCCGGGTTGAAGGCGGCCTGCAGCAGGCGATTGAGGGCCTGCACGCCGCACACGCCCTTGCGGGTGGGGGAGAGCACCTGGATATGGCGCATGCTGTCCTCCACCTGTAAATATTGCGGCAGGCGCGATATGCACAATTGCACAATGCTGTTGGCAGCCTGGGTGGCGTCTTGCTGGTTTTCAAAAAAGAAGTCGCTGCCGCGGCTGTTCATCACCGGGCTTTGCCCCTGGTTGATGCGGTGCGCGTTCACCACAATCATGGAGTCCTCATCCTGGCGGAAGATTTCCGTCAGGCGCACCTGCGGCAGGTTGTCCATGCTTAAAATATCCGCCAGCACGTTGCCGGGCCCCACGCTGGGCAACTGGTCCGCGTCGCCCACCAAAATCAGCCGGGTGCCCGGCTGTAGTGCCAGGAGCAGGCTGCGCGTCAAAAAGACGTCCATCATGGACACTTCATCCACAATCAGGCAGTCGCAGTCCAGGGGGTTTTCCTGGTTGACCTGGAAACTGCCTTCCTCCCCGCCGTATTGCAGCAGGCGGTGGATGGTGCTGGCGTCCTGGCCGCAGGCCTCGCTCATGCGCTTGGCGGCGCGGCCTGTGGGGGCGGCCAGCAGAATCTTGCTGCCCTTGCCCAGCACGTGGATGATGCAGTTGATCAGCGTGGTTTTGCCGGTGCCCGGGCCGCCGGTGATGACGGTAAAGCCATGCTCCGCCGCGGTGGAAACCGCCTGCCGCTGCGTTTTGCTGAAACGGATGCCGTGGCTGCGCTCAAAATCCGTAATCGCGGCCTTGATGTGCTGAGGGAAAAACTGCTGGGAGGTGCCGCAAAGCGCCAGCAGGCGGCTGGCCACATCCATCTCCGCCTTGCGCAAACCGGGCAGGGAGATGAAGCGCGTATCGTCAATGACATCGGCAAACAGGTGCTTGTTGAGCGTCAGGTCGTCCATCAGCCGGCGGATTTCAGCCCGGGGCGCGTTTAAGAGGGCGGCTGCCTTCTCAATCAATTCTTCCTCCGGCAGGCAGGTATGCCCGCCGGAACCCGATGCCTCAGACAGCGCGTACTTGATGCCCGCCTGAAGGCGGAACACGCTGTCCTCGCTGATGCCAAGCGACAGGGCGATGCGGTCGGCCGTCAAAAAGCCCACGCCGTGGATGTCGTCAATCAAGCGGTAGGGATTGTCGCGGATGAGGGCCTCCGCCTGCTCGCGGTAGGCCTTGTGAATCTTGGCGGCCAGGGCCGGGGAAACCCCGTATTGCTGCAAAAAAATATAGGTGCTGCGGCTGGCCTGCTGTTCCAGAAAGCTTTCGGCGATGCGCTTCATGCGTACCTTACCGATCTTGGGCACCTCGGTCAGCCGCTCGGGCTGCGTGCCCATAATCTCCAGCGTGTCCTTGCCAAAGGTGGCCACAATCAGCCGGGCAGTGCTGGGGCCCACGCCCTTGATCAGGCCACTGCCCAGGTATTTCTCAATGGCGCTTAAGGTTTCCGGCTGCTTGATGCGCAGGGAGGACAGTTTAAACTGGCGCCCGTACTGCGGATGATCCACATAGGCGCCTTCCATCTCCACCATCTCTCCGTCCATGATCTCCGGCATGTTGCCGGTGACGGTGATTACCCCCTCATTCGCGCGCACAGAAATTACGCTGTAGCCATTGTCCTCGTTGCGAAACAGCGTGCCCGCGATTGTGCCTGCCAGATAGTCCATGCGCCTATTATATCAGCCTGATATCAAAAGGCGCAAACTGTGGTACAATCAGATGAGAACAGTATGTTTGTGGAGGACACACATGGATTTGCGTGCGATTCGCCAGCCGGCGGATCTGAAAGGATTGAAGACCGCCCAGCTGGACGCGCTCAGCGCCCAGTTGCGGGAGCGGATCATCGATATCGTCAGCGAAAACGGCGGCCACCTGGCCAGCAACCTGGGCATGGTGGAGTTAACCCTGGCCCTGCACCGGGTGTTTGACAGCCCCCGTGACAAAATCATCTTTGACGTGGGGCACCAGTGCTACGCGCACAAATTGCTCACCGACCGGCAGGAGGGGATGGAGCGCCTGCGCCAGTACGGCGGCGCGTCCGGTTTCCCCAAACTGGGGGAGAGCGAGCATGACGCCTACGGCACCGGGCATGCTTCCACCGCCATCTCCGCCGCGCTGGGCATGGCGCGCGCGCGGGATTTAAAGGGCGGGGATGAGCACATCGTCGCAGTCGTGGGGGACGGCGCTTTCACAGGCGGGCTTTGCTATGAGGCGCTCAACAACCTGGGCCATGACAAAACCCGGCTGATTGTGGTGCTCAACGACAACCAGATGAGCATCGCGC
Source organism: Clostridiales bacterium (assembly GCA_012837525.1). Classification (GTDB taxonomy): domain Bacteria; phylum Bacillota; class Clostridia; order Christensenellales; family Aristaeellaceae; genus UBA6115. Next base: position 13,128 of record DUQZ01000041.1, read on the forward strand.
CCAATGTCGGCGCGATGAGCAAATACCTCACCTACATGCGCACCAGCAAGGCCTGGATCAACCTAAAGCGCCGCATTTCCAACTTCTTTTTGAAAATCCCGCTTATTGGCAAGCCGCTGTTTAAGCTGTCTCAGCGCACCAAGGATTCCTTCAAGAATTTCTTGATCAGGGACCGCTTTTTCTCCGCCTTCGGGCTGCGCTATGTGGGGCCCATTGACGGGCACCAAATCAAAAGCATGGAAAAGCTGCTCCAGCGCGCCAAGCGCTTTGACGAGCCCGTGCTGGTCCATGTGATGACAGAAAAGGGCAAGGGCTACGAATATGCCGAAAAGCAGCCCTGGAGCACCCATGGCGTCAACCCCTTTGACCCGGTGACCGGGCAGCCCAAAAATCCGTCCGCCGCGCGCTCCTTTGGCAAGGCCGCTGGGGAATTGCTGTCCGAATTGGCGGAGGAGGACGAGCGCATCGTCGCCATTTCCGCCGCCATGGTGGAAGCGACCGGCCTGGGTCCCTTCCAGCGCGCGCATCCGGAGCGTTTGTTTGATGTGGGCATCGCCGAAAGCCACGCCGTCACCCTGGCGGCCGGCCTGGCAGTGGGCGGCATGCGCCCGGTGGTGGCTTTGTACGATACCTTCCTGCAGCGCGCCTATGACCAGGTGGTGGTGGACATCTGCGTCCAGAAACTGCCAGTGGTCTTTTTGATTGACCGCGCGGCCATCGGCGGCGCGGACGGGCCCACCCATCACGGCATCTTTGGCACCTCCTTTTTGCGCCATGTGCCCAATTTGATGGTGTTCAACCCCAGAAGCATCGAGGAATTGCAAGCCATGCTGCCCTTTGCTCTGTCACAGGATCAGCCGGTGTTTATCCGCTATCCGCGGGCGGAAGCAAAAGGCATGAAGGAATTGCCCTATGCCGGCTTCACGCCCGGCAAGTGGGAAGTACTGGGCAAGAAGGGCGAGCTGTGCCTGATTGCCACCGGCCCCATGGTGGCAGAGGCGTTAATCGTCAAGCAAACGCTGTCAAAACAGGGCATCTCCGCCCAGGTCATCAACGCCGCCAGCGTCAAGCCGCTGGATACCGGCTTCATTAAGGATTTAACCCTGACCAACACGCCCTACTATGTGCTGGAGGAGCAGGCGCTGGCAGGCGGCCTGGGCAGCGCCATCAGCGAATACTGCGTGCAAAACAGCCTGAAACTGCCGGAGCACATCTTCGCGGTGCCGGATGCGTTTATTACCCACGGCGCCAGGGGTGACCTGCTGGTGGAATGCGGCCTGGACGCGCATACCATCGCCGAGCAAATCCTGCGCATGCGGGAGGCCATCGCTTGACGTCCCGCGCCGATGTCGCCCTGGTTGCCCGCGGGCTGGCCCCCAGCCGGGAGCGGGCGCAGGCCCTGATTTTGGCCGGCCGGGTGTATGTGGATGAGCGAAAAATTCTGAAGGCATCAGAAAGCGTGATGCCCGATGACAATTTATTGGTCCGCGGGGAGGAGCAATCCTGGGCCTCCCGCGGCGCGCACAAGCTGGAGAAAGCGCTTGATGCCTTTGGCGCGGATGTGACCGGCCTTGTCGCCATGGACATCGGCGCCGCGGCGGGCGGCTTTACGGATGTACTGCTGCGCGCGGGCGCTTCTTATGTGTACGCGATTGATGTGGGCTACGGGCAGCTGGATTGGCGCCTGCGCCAGGACCCGCGCGTTAGTGTGATGGAGCGCACCAACGCCCGCGCGCTGACACGGGATATGTTTGACCCGCTGCCCGCCCTGACGGTGATGGACGTGTCCTTTATTTCCATCAAATTGATCATCCCGCCCGCCATTGAGGTGATGGGGGAGAAAGGTCGCTTTCTTACCCTGATCAAGCCCCAGTTTGAAGCCGGCCGCAGCCAGGTGGGCAAGCACGGGGTGGTGCGGGAAGCCAAAATCCATGAAAGCGTGCTGCGCGACATCCGCGATTTTACAGCCAGCCTAGGTTGGATAGCGGTCGGGATGGATTACTCGCCCATCACAGGCCCCAAGGGCAATATTGAGTTTTTGGCGGACATCCAAAAAAGCGCGGGCCCTGGCGTCAGTGATGCCGCGATCCATGATCTGGTTCAGCGCGCGCATAGCAACTTGCGCGCGGAATAGAGCAAAAAACAACCGGGGAAGCGATGGTGACAACGCTTCCCCGGTTTCTTGCTGCGCTATTTAATCCGCCCTGTAAACCGCGATGGTGAGCGCGCCGTCCTGCGCGGTGCCGTCAATGCGCACCGGGAAGTCGTACAGGGACCTGAAAATAAAGTTCTGCGTCTGGTTGCCAACAGCCGCGTCCGCGCCATGGGGCAAATAGGGCGCGGCGGCAGGGCCGTGCGCCCTGCGGTGCAGGATTTCAAGGCCCGGCAATTGCAAAATGACGTTGTACAGGGTGCTGGATACCTGGCAGGTGCCGCCGCCATAACTTTGCACCACCTCGCCCTTCACCAGGGCGTTGGCGGGCATATAGCCCACGGAGCGGGAGTAGGGGCCGATGTGCTTGTTGAAGTCCAGCCGGTCGCCCTGTGAGAGGGTGTACAGCGTAAACCTGTCGCAGGCCACCTGCAAATTCAGCATCCGGTTGATGTTGCTCTCATCCGTGGTGATGCGATAAAAGGAGGTATAGGCGGCCAGCGGCGCATCGCTGCCGGCTTCATAGGTCTTGTTGATGGGCTGGATTTCACTCAGCGCGTTGGTGTTGATATAGGCATACTGGCGGTGATAGATCAGCCGGCCCCAGCCATCCTCAATATCAAGCAGCGCCAGGCGCGCGCCGTCATGCATGGTGATCAAAACCTCGGCGTCCGCCTGGGGCGCGGTCAAAATGGGCGCGTCGCCAAAAACCCAGGCCAGCCACTCACATTCCACCGTGCTGTAGGGCGGGGTGGTGGCGGGGTTCACCGTTTTGACGCTGGTGTCAATGATGGAGCTGCGACGGATATAGCCCGTTTTACCGTTATAGCGGATTTTTGCCCAGTAGGGTTCCACCTCCAGGATTTCCATGGTGCGGTTTTTGGGGACGATGCCCAGGCTGGCTGCTTCTGTGGACTGCTCCGCCAATATGCGCAGATCAAGCCGGGACTGGCCGGTGTAAATGGCAGGCTCCTCCGCCGCGCCGGCGGAAAACAAGGGCAGCAGCAGGGACAGCGCCAGGAGCAAGACAAGGTGTTTTTTCATCATGAATCCTTATAAATCGCGATAAACAGGGAACCGTCCTGCACATGCGAGGAAATGGTGATGGGGAAGTCATAGTCATTGCGGAAAATGAAGTTGAGCCCGCCGGAGGAGGCATCCACCCCGTGGGGGAGGTACTTGATGCCGTTGGCGCCGTGCGGCGCACGGTTGAGCACGGTCAGCCCGGTCAACTGCAGCACCACGTTGTACATGGTGCTGGACACCTGGCAGGAGCCGCCGCCGTACACGTCAAACACCAACTCACCGTCCACCAGGGCGCCGGCGGGCAAATAGCCATTGCTGGCGCGGAAGGGGCCGACTTCATTATTGAAGTCCAGCCGCTGGCCGGGGGCCAGGGTTTTGCTCATGCGCTGCCCGCCCACCACCAGGTTGTTGATGCGGTTGATGTTGTTCTCATTCTCAGAAATATCATAAAAGGAGTTGTAAACGGCAATCGGAATCTCATCCGTGCCCAGCTCCTCCTGGGGGGCGACCATCAGCAGCTCGCTGAGCGTGCGGGTATCCACATAGCCGTACTGGCGTTTGAAGATGGTGCGCGCCCAGCCGTTCTCCACATCCAAAAAGCCCAGGTGCGCGCCTTCGTGCAGGGTAATCAGCGTTTCGCTGGCGGCATCCGGCGCGGCCTTGATGTGGATGTCCTCACTGGCGATGGTGTAGTAGTGGTTGATCGCGGTGCCAAATTTGGGCGTGTTCGCGAAATCCACCGCCACCGGGTCCATGATGCGGTGGCGCAGCACATAGCCTACGCGCTTGCCCTGCAGGATGCCCACAAAATTGGGCAAGACTTCCACAATCTGGATGGGGTGGTTGGGCTTGTAGTTGGCCAGCACCTTGCTGTTTGTGTCTGGCTTTTCATACACATTGGTGGTGCTGTTGGGGAACAGCGTGGTAATCCGCGCGTTGTACAGCACCTTGGGCGCTGCCTGCGCGCTGAGCGTACCCAGCAGCATCAGGGCAATTACGCCCCACAGCAAGGCATGTGTCAGCCTATTTTTTCTTCTGAAGCTTTTCATACTCGCCTTCCTCGTTTTCAATGTATACCATCTCCAGTTGCGCTTCCAGACCCGCGCGGACTTCCTTTAAATACTCCGCGCGCAGCGCAGCCTGCTCAACCAATTCTTCTTCACTTAACCCGTCTGTTTTTTGCTTGCGGGCCAGCTCGTTGATGCGTTCAATCAGTGTTTTATCCATGCACATCCTCCCGTTTCAGCATCAGTATACCCAAGGCGGCCGGAATCACCAGGACGAGCAGGTAGAGGGAATAGCTGATGATCTTGCCCATCTCCGAACGGTCAATCAAAAATTCCACGCCCACCCCGGCCAGCACCGAAAAGGGAACGGCCGCAAGGCCTAAAATGGGCAGCAGCTTCCCGCTGCTATGTTTCAGTAGCCGCACAGCCAATACAATCAGGGTGACGCCAAACAAGGTGACCGCCAGCACCTGCTGCACACCGATGAAGCTGTAGCGCATGTGGCCGTCATAGCGCAGGCTTTCCATCAAGGTCTGCGTGATGCCAAACAGCAGGCAAAACAAGGCGAAAGCCTTGCCATCCCGGTGCTTTTTGTGTAAATACCGCAGGATGACCATCAAGAGGATGGCCGCGATGATCGCCTCCAACAGGTAGGTGCGCAAATAGGCGTCAAAATCGTCCTGCCGGGCCAAGAAGCTGCTGGCGACCCAATCGGTGGTCAGCGGGCGGCTGACACCCAGGGCGGTATATCCCTCACCCAGCCTGGTGGGCACCAGGAAAATCAGCAGCGCCGGGGACAGCAAATCCAGCATCCGCCAGCCGGGGACGCCGGAGACCTTCGCGGCAATCAGCGCGGCAAGCACCGCGCCCAGAAGCGCGCCAAACATGGACAAGCCGCCGGAGGTCACATCCAGCACGTTGGTAAGCGTCAGCAGGGGCTGGAAGTTGGGGTCCAGCAGCGCGTACATCAGCCGCGCGCTCACAAACCCCAGGGGAATGGCAATCACCGCGGTCAGCGCCGCGGCATAGCGTTCCTTTGGACTGTTTTGGGTTAAGAAAACAAGCAGCGCGATGGCCAGCCACAGCCCCAGCATGACCATGAGCCCGTAGGCGTAGACGGTCGTGCCCAGGAAGGTGAAGGCCTGCGCGTCCTCGTGCATCATTCCCGCTCTCCCAGAAGGCTGGCAAAATAGATCATATCGCTTTGCCCGCGCTCATTGGCTTTGGTTTTGCGCTGGTAATAGCCGTTGTTAAACACCATGGTGGCGGAGTTGCCGCCGTCCAAATTATAGGCCTGCACCGCGCCCATGTCCGCCATGAACTGGGCCAGCTCCTGCTGGGTCACGCCCTGGGAGTTTTTTTTGCGGCCCTCGGCCAGCACAATCAGATAGCTCAGCTTGCCTGTCTGCGCGATGGCCATGCGCGGCTCGCGGCCCATGGGGTTGTAGCCGTACTTCTTGTTGATGGTCTGCATTTTGCCGTCCTTCACAAGCGTTGGGCCAAAGGTGAAGGCGTTGATAATCTGGTGGCCTGCTTCCAAAAAAGCGTCCAGGTCTTCCTGCGTGGGCAGGACAAAGACATGGAAATCCCCGTTTTCGTCAATGATCAGCAGGTCCTTGGTGCGGTTGATTTTGTTGCGGATCTTCTCGCCCATCCGGTACTCAAAGGTGGTCTTGACCGGGTCATTGCTGAGGTAGTTGGCGTTGATTGCCAGCACGGCGTTGTATTTCTTGGCCATGGAGGAGATCAGCGCCACCTTGCTGGAGCCGGGCTTGCCCGCGGTCGCGGTGCGCAGCTGGCTGGGGTGGGCGATGTTGATGTGCGCCACGCGGTATTCCACGCCGTCTTGCTCAATGGTTTCCAGGCGCAGTTCAATGCTGTCATCAATGTAGCCGGTCGCTGAAAACCCGTTGGAGTTCAGCTTGGGCCCCGCTGAAAAATCAATGGGCAGCGGGGTGAATGTTTCTTCCTCCGCGCGCGCTGTTGGCATCAGGAAGCGCAGCCAGCCGCTTTCCTCCTGCTCCTCATCCGTCCACAGCTGCTCCTGCATGCGACTCCTGGCCTCATCCAACAGCCCGCCGGAGGGCAGGATAAAGGGGAGGGCCAGCGTCATCAGGAAGGCCACGGTAAAGAGGAGTACACTTGTTTTTTTCATTGCTTGTTGATCCTTTCATCAGGGGAGGCAAATACCCAGGCTTTGGTGATGCGGTAGTTGATAAAGAAGAGGACGGTATCCACAAGAACCTTGGCGATGCCCTGGTCCATGCCCAGGCTGACGTGCAGGCTTTCCACCAAAAAGGCGGAGGCAAGCATCACCAAAATCACAAGAATAACATAACGCGGCAGGGAGTGCTTGTTCTTCTTGACCTTGAAGACAAAGTCCTTGTTCACGCGGTAGTTGAACAGGGAGGAGCAGATCCTGGCAATCACCGTGGAGACCAACACCGTGTTGGCAAACAGGGGGTTGACATGCCGGAAGAAGGAGGGCACCAGCCAGCGGTCCAGCATGTTGAACAAGGCGTGGTCCAGCAGGGTGGACAGGGCGCTGGCGGAGGCGAATTTAAAGAAATTACCAAAGAGAAGCTTGTAAATGCGCCAGGAATCATGCAGCGGGCGGAAATGCGTGCCCTCGTTGGCGTTGTGGTAGATGGTTTCAATGGGCACGATCTCAAAATCAATATGCCAGCCGGCCGCGTGGATGAGCATGTTCATCTCATACTCAAACCGGTAGCCGGGGATCTCGGCAATCCGGGGCATCAGTTCACTGCTGATGCCGCGCAGCCCGGTCTGTGTATCCGGCAGCCAGCTGCCATACAGGATTTTAAAGAAAAAAGAGGTCATCCGGTTGCCGAATCGGGACTTGGGCGGGATAAAGCCCAGGCTGAAATCCCGGCTGCCCAGCACCAGTTTGTTAGGCTGGGCAATCATCGCCTCAGCGATCTTGATGCAGTCAGGCGCGGTGTGCTGCCCGTCGGAGTCCGCGGTCACTACCCCCGGTGTATCCGGGTAGGCTGCCTGCACATGCCGCATCCCGTATTTGAGCGCGTAGCCCTTGCCCTGGTTCACCTCATAGCCCAGCACCTCGCACTCTGGATACTGCTTGAGCTCCTCAAAAAAGTGGCTGTAGGACGGGCCGGAGCCGTCATCCACCACCACAATGCGCAAAAACCCATGGGCAATCAGGTCTTTGACATAGGTATGCAGCTTGTCATCCGGGTGCAGGGAAGGGATGAGAATCACAGTGTGCTCCCAACTCATACCTGCCCTCACCCCCTTCAAGCTTGTCTGAAACAGTATACCTTGACGGGTGAAAGATTGCAAAAGAATTACAAACAGGAAAACTGCGGTGTTTGCGCGGAAGATGGCTTACGCAGGCCCTTATCGTGGTATCATGGTTTGTAAAGAGTTCTTGAACAATGCAGGAGGTGTGTATGCTGGAATATGGCCGCGCAACGATGCAGGAGGAAGCGGCGCTGCTTGATTTTGCCAACATGGTGTTTTCTCTCAGCCACGAGCCGACGGATTTTCGGGCCTTGCAGCCGGTGGTGTATGACCGCCCCGGCTTCTCAAAATGGACCCAGGTTGCCCGGGAAAACGGCCGGATTCTGGGCATGGTCTGCACACCCGACAAGGTCTTGAAGGCGGGGGAGGGCAGGCTGCGCTTTGGCTACATCGGCACCGTGTCCGCGCACCCCTATGAGCGGGGCCGCGGCATCATGAAGGAGCTGATGCGGCGCACCATCGATGCCGCTCGCGATGAGGGGCTGGATTTTCTGGTCTTGGGCGGGCAGCGCCAGCGCTACCAGCACTTCGGTTTTGAGGACGCGGGCGCCAAACTGTCCCTTTATCTAAGCCAGGGCAGCATCAGCCACAGCAGAAACAACAAAAGCACCGGTGACTACCGCTTTGTAGACATCTCAGACGCGCAGGGTGATGATATCCAGCAGGCCTTTGACCTGCATCAACAGGGGCAGCTGGTCTGCCTGCGGCAGGAGGCGGATTTTGTGCCCATCCTGCGCAACTGGCGTGGCCGGGGCATCCTGGTGTATGAAGATGCGCGCCTCTTAGGCTATTTCTACCTCAACAACAACAGCGTGGATGAGTTTGCCTTCTATCCAGGCGCCGATATTCCGGAGATGTTGCTCGCCTACCTGCAAAGCGCCCGCAGCGGCGGTGTTTCCCTCAGCCTGCGGCCATTTGAATTGAAGGACCACCCGGACCTGTTCGCCAGCGCGGACAGCTGGCAGCTGACGCCCCCGCTGATGGTGCGGGTGTTCAACTGGCAGGCCTTTTTGCAAACGCTGCTGCGCTTCAAGGTGTCAAGGCTGCCTTTGCATGGCGGCACGCGGGTGCTTGACATCACGGGCGAGGGCAGGTTTGCCATCACGGTCTCAGGCAGCGAGGTGCGGGTTGAAGCAACGAGTGACCCAGCGGACATGACGCTGGACCCCCTGGCCGCGGTGCGGCTGACCACACTGGCGCTGTCGTCAAGCCTGTACCCCGAACAGCCCTTTTTTGACTGGTTCCCCCTGCCCTTCGATATCCCGTCCGCCGACGCCTTCTAAAGCAAGGTTATTGGACAGTTTTAAACACACTGTCTTATAAACAACACATCGTATAAAATGGGGATGTAATCCATCCCTGTTTTTCTTATAATGTAGAAAATGAAACCAACCACGACCCAAGGAGGCCTATGAAAGCGTTCAGCGAGGCAGTGATTCGGCATCGCAAAATCATTTTGTTGACGACCCTCGTCCTGTGTGTCCTCAGCGTATTTGCCATGCAGGGGGTAGCGGTCAACTATAACTTAAGTGACTATTTGCCCAAGGACGCGCCCAGCGTGCAGGCCCTGGGGCAAATCAATATGGAAATACCCAATCTGCAAATCTACCTGCCCGGTCTTGATGTGCCGGAAGCCCTCGCGCAAAAGGAGCAGATCGCGCAGGTGCCGGGTGTGGTCAGCGTCCTGTGGCTGGATGATGTGCTGGATGTGCGGGATACCCCGTTGGAAATCCTCAACCAGGACACCCTGCGCCAATATTACAACGAAGGCCCGCTGTACCAGGTCACGGTTACGGAAGCGGCACAGTCAGACGCCGTGGTCGCCCTGCGCGCGCAGTATCCAGAGGGCCTGTTCATGGGCGCTGCGGCTGATCACGAGCAGGTGACCAATGTGTCCATGATGCAGGTGGCCTCCATCATGTACTACGTGGTGCCCCTGTGTCTGATTATTTTAATCCTCGCCACCCGCCACTATCTGGAACCCCTGCTCTTTTTGCTGGTGATTGGCGTTGCCATCCTGCTTAACGAAGGCACCAACATCATCTTTGGCAGCGTTTCCTTCATTACAAGGGCCTGCGCGGCTATCCTGCAGCTGGCGGTATCCATTGATTACGCCATCTTCCTGCTGCACCGCTTCGGGGATTACCGGGAGGAGGGCTTGGAGCCGGTCGCCGCCATGAAAGAGGCAATGCGCGCCGCTTCCAGCGCCATCACCGCCAGCGCCATGACCACCATCTTCGGCTTTTTGGCGCTCCTCTTGATGAACTTTGAACTGGGCCGCGACATGGGCCTGGTACTGGCCAAGGGCGTGCTGCTCAGCGGCTTGTCGGTGATGATCATCCTGCCCGCCATCTCCGTCATGTTGGTGAAATGGATTGACAAGACCACGCACCGCAGCTTCCTGCCGTCCTTCCGCGGTTTTGGGCGCTTTGTGGTCCGCTTTTGTTTGCCGCTGGCCATTGTGCTCCTGCTGGCGCTGCCCGCCGCCTTCATGATGCAAAAGGGAAACACCTTTATCTACGGCAGCGCGGGCATGCACAGTCCGGACTCGCCCATCCGTCAGGAAGCGCAGCGCATCAAGGACAAGTTCAGCGATGAAAAATTAATGCTGCTTCTGGCGCCGGAAGGCGACCGGGCAAAGGAGGCCCGCTTCAGCGAGGCGCTGACCCAAACGCCCGGCATCACCTCCGTCATGTCCTATGCCAACACCGTCTCAACCGACATCCCGCCGGAGGTGTTGCCGGAGAAAGTCACCAGCAATTTCTACGCGGACGGCTACGCGCGCTTCATCATCACCACCAATTTGGCGGGTGAAGGCCCGGACACCTTCCAGATGATCGACCGCCTGCGCGCGCTGTCGGAGGAGTACTACCCGCGGGACAGCCACCTGCTGGGCGAGGCGGCGGTGAATTTCGATCTCAAAAACTACATCACCGCTGACAGCGTCAAGGTGCTTTTGGCGGGCATTTTGTCCATCGGCCTGGTGCTGCTGATCAATTTTAAAAACCTGTCCATCCCGGTCATCCTGCTGGTCATCATCCAGGGTTCCATTTGGCTGAACATGGCCTGGCCCTATATCACGGGCTCCGCGCTCAACTATGTGGGCTACCAGATTGTGTCCTCCGTCCAATTGGGCGCGACGGTGGATTACGGCATTTTGCTGTCGCAGCGCTATTTGGAAGGCAGGCAGGCTAAAACGCCCAGGGAAGCGGCGGTATTCGCGCTGGAGACCGCTACCGGCTCCATCCTGCCGCCGGCAGCCATCCTTACGCTGGCTGGCTACGCCCTGGGCCTGTTGGTGCGCGACAACGGCATCATCAGCGAGATGGGTTTTATCATCGGCCGGGGCGCGTTCATGTCCGCTGTGATGGTGCTGCTGGTGCTGCCCCTGGTATTGGCATACAGCGACAGACTGATTCAAAAAACCACGCTGCGAAGGAGAAAGAAAACCCCATGAACCGCAAAAAGTCCGTCTTTATTTTGATGATATGTCTATTCCTGTCCCTGGGCATCGCGGCTTCCGCCGCGGTCTATAAGGATGAGGTGGTCTTTGTCAGCCTCAACGAGGAAGGCCAGCCGCTTGTAGCCTATGTCATCAACGCCTTTGAGGCCGACGAGCCAAGCGAGGTGACTGACCGCGGACAGTATGAGAGCGTCCAGCCCCTGGGCGACGCGGACGGCTTTGCCTACGCGGACAACCAGGTCAAGTTCACCATGCCAACAGGCCGTTTCAGCTACCAGGGCAACCTGAAGCAGACAGATTTGCCTTGGGTCTTTGACATGTCCTACACCTTAGATGGCAAGGCCGTCACCGCCGGGGACCTCTCCGGCGCCAGCGGCAAACTGGAAGCCACCCTGAGGGTATCTGTCAACGACAGCCTGCGCGCCTTCGCCGACAGCCTGTCCCTGCAAATTACCGTCACCTTTGACGGCGCGCGCGCGCTGAATATCCAGGCGGAGAAGGCCACCTACGCCTTGTCTGGCGGCAGCCGCACGCTCAGCTTCGTGGTATTGCCGGGTCAAAGCGCGGAATATACTTTTACTTGTGATGCGCAAAACTTCATGATGGAGGATGTCCAGATCGCGGCGGTCCGCATTGGCATGGACACGCAGATGTACCAGCAGGTGGCGGCGGATTCGCTGGCCGGCTCCCCGCTGGAAGGGGCGGTATCCGGCCTGATGGGCAACCTGATGACACAGATGCAGGGCCGCCCGCTGCGCTCTTTTACGGATGATGAAAACCAAGTGCGCGCGCTGCAGTTTGTCATGATGCTCAGGGGCATCAAGGCACCTGAACCCGCGGATAAACCATAGGAAAAACCTACCTTCATAGAAAAACTTCGCAGGCTTCGCATGAAGCCTGTTCGTTTAACCGTTATTATATTTGTCGGGGTATATTTAATACCAGACGAACGCGTTAATGCAAAGATGGGCTGAGGGATTTTGATGGCTCCGCTAAGCCGAGGGAAGGAGGCGTAGCCGCAGTCCTACGCCGACTGAGCGAGACAACGCGGAGACGCAAAAGAACCAGCCCATCAAAGCATTAACAAATGAGTCTGGTATTCCAAAGGAGGTGAGCGCTTGGCCAGAGGAAAGCGGGCGGACGCGCAGCAGTTCATGGATCTGGTCGCGCCGCTTGAGCGCAAGGTCTATTTTACCTGCCTGCATTTGATGACCAACCGGGAGGACGCGGAGGACTGCGCGCAGGACGCGCTACAAAAGGCGTATGAGCGCTTTCATACCTTCCGCGGCGATTCCCAGTTCTCCACCTGGCTGTACACCTTGACAACCCGGGTGTGCATGGACGCCCTGCGCAAACGGCGGGAGATCTACTCCCTGGATCTGTTGCGGGAGGAGGGCTTTGAGGTTTCCTCGGATGAGGCGGAATTATACCTGCAGCTGGAGGAAAAGGACCGTAAGGCCGCCTTGCGGGAGGGCATCAAGCAATTGCCGCCGGATTTCCGCGCGGCCCTGGTATTGGTGGATCTGCAGGGCTTGCCCTATCAGGAGGCGGCGCAGGCTCTGGACGTGCCCGAAGGCACGGTCAAAAGCCGGGTAAACCGCGCCCGGAAAGCGCTTTATAAAATATTATTGGAAAACCGGGAACTATTTTTGGGGGACGCACGTCTTAATGATGAAAGGAGGGAACGCAATGAACTGTCATGACATTGAACTCCTCCTTGACCAGTACCTGGGGGGCGAACTGATTGAAGAGCAGCAGCGGGTGGTTGAAGAACACATCACCGCTTGCGCCAGCTGCCGCTTCAAGCTGACCGTCCTTGAGGACAGCCGCAGCCTGGATGAGGACAGCGAGGTACCCGCTTCCTTCACCAGCGCGTGGCAGCAACACATCAAAGAGGAGGCAAACCCCGTGAAACAAGGCAACAGAGCGCTTAGGTGGCTGTCCATGGCGGCAGTGCTGGTGCTCCTCATGGGCGGGACCTATTTAACAGGGCAGCAGCGAAGAAGCGCGCACCTTGTCCCCAGGAGCACAGACCAGGCAAGTTATGGCGCTGGCGCGCAGCCGGGTATCATGCCCGCGATGGAAGAGTCCGGCGACATGATGATGTCCATGCGCGAGGCGGACCAGGCCCCCAAGGAAGCCGAAAAAGCGGCGGAGAAGATCATCCGCACCGTGCGCATGGAGCTGTCCACCCGCACCTTTGAAGAGGACCAGGAGGCCATCCGTGGCCTGGTCGCCCGGTACGGCGGCCGTATCGAGCAGTCCCAGCTCTATACCACTTCTGGCAACTTGCGCAGGCTGGACCTTACCCTGCGGGTGCCCAGCAAGGAGTTGGACAGCGTCACCGCGTCACTAAAAGGTGTTGGCAAATTGGTTTACTTCACCGAGTCCGCCGAGGACATCAGTGAGCGCTATACCGATACGCAAAACCGCTTGACAACCCAGCAGACCAAGATGGAACGCCTGCAGGAGCTGCTAAAAAAGGCAGAGAGCGTGGAGGACCTCATCGCCATTGAAGGCAGCATTTCCGATACGCAGTACGAACTGGACCGCTTAACCGGCCTGTTGCGCGGCATGGACAGCAAGGTGGATTATTCCACCCTGAACCTTACCTTGAACGAACTGAGCCCCATTGAGACCTCCAAGGACCAGGACGAGACCCTGCTTGAGCGCATCAAAAACGGCATGTCCGCGGCCTTTACCGAGTTTACCTACCTCATGGGCGATCTGGTGGTCTTCCTCACCGTTGCCCTGCCCTACATCCTGGTACTGATTATTCTGATCATCCTCATTCGACTGGTTATCAAAAGGAGAAAAAACAAATGAAGAAACTGATTTCCATCGCCCTTACCCTGGCCCTGATGCTGTCCCTTGCCCTGCCCGCGCTGGCTGAAAACGACGTAGACGACATGAGCAAACTGGTCATCACCGGCAACGCCATCATCAGCCTGGAAGCGGACACCGCAACCCTGGAGGTGGGCGCGCAGACCCGCGGCAAAACCGTGGCCGAAGCCAACCAGGAGAACATCAAGGTCATCGACGCCATCATCGCCGAGGTGGAAAAGGTGGGCGTTGAGAAGAAATACATCACCACCAGCAACTACAATGTGTACTTTGAGCAGGACCACAGCGTCATGGGCACCGCGCAAAGCTTGATCAACGGCTCTTTTGTGGTCAACAACATGCTGCGCATCAAGATTGTGGATATCGCCAAGGTCTCCGCTGTGATCGACGCGGCCTCTGCCGCCGGCGCCAACAACATCTATGGCCTCAACTTCCAGTCCAGCAAATACGCGGAGACCTACCTGGAAGCGCTAAAGGAAGCGGTGACAGACGCCAAGACCAAGGCAGAAGTACTGGCTGCCGCCAACGGGATGACGCTGGGCCGCGTGCTCAAGGCCGAGTCCATCGACACCTACAGCCCCAACTACTCCTTGAACTTCGAAGGCCCCGCGGCCAAGGAAGCCATGGACACCACCATCCTCTCCGGCAACGTGCTGGTCAACGCCATTGTGACCATCACCTATGAGCTGAAATAATTCCATCCCAAATACTGGAGGCCAGGCAAATCTGCCTGGCCTCTTCATTTGGTTTCATTGAGCGGCTTTCCCTTGTGTGCTATACTGAATCTGTGATTTTTGGACTTGGAGGCTGGAATTGTTCCGACGCTTGTTCTTTGCGCATCAAAAGTTGCTGGGGGAGGGGCTGGAGCTGCACTTAAGCGAGCGCACCACAAGAGACCGCAACCACGGGATTGCGGAGACCTTCACCTACGACATCTTTTTGCCAAATCAGCGCGCTTACGCGGGCTATGTCAGCCTCAGGACCGGCGAAAGCCCGGAGATTTACTACCTGGGGCACATCGGCTACCGGGTCAACCCGCCCTACCGCGGGTTTGGGCTGGCGGCGCGCGCGGTGCGGGCGCTCACGCCCCTGATTCTGGACGAGCGGTTTTACAGCCTGTCCATCACGACCGATACGGACAACATCCCCTCCCGCAAGACCTGTGAAAACCTGGGCTGTGTGCTGGAAAACATCGTCCCTGTGCCGCGCAAATACAGGGAATTGTGCATGCACTCGCCCGCCAAGTGCCGCTATATTTATTTCCCGCGTCAATCAGACGCTGAAAGGACTGTGTTGCATGAACCTGCAGGTTGACGGCATTCCCTCCCATGTGGAGCGCGTTGGACAGGGCCGCCCTGTTTTGCTGTTGCATGGCTGGGGGCCGCGCAGCGTATCGCTGCAAAAGCACTTGATGCCGCTTGCGCAGCAGTTAAAAAACCGCTATGAAATCACCATGGCCGATTTCCCCGGCCACGGCGAATCCAGAAAGCCAAGCGGAGACTACGGCGTGAAGGAATACGCGCAGTGGACGCTGGCCCTCATGGATCAAATGGCGCTGCACAGGCCGGTCATCATCGCGCACTCCTTTGGCGGCCGTGTCGCCCTGTATCTGGCAGCGCACCACCCCGACCGGGTGGAAGCCCTGGTGTTGACCGGCTGCGCGGGCCTGCGCCCCAAGCGCACCTTAAAAGGCTGGGTGCGTACCCGGATGTACCAAATCGCGCGGGTGGGCATGCAGGCTTTGGGTGCCATCCCCGTATTTGCGGAGAAATCAAAGCACGCGGTGGACGCGCTGCGCGTGGCCTTCTCCTCCCAGGATTACCTGGCAACGCCCGCCGAATTGCGCGGCAGTTTCAACAAAATTGTGCGTGAAGATCTGCGTCCCCTGCTTCCGCAGATTACGCAGCCTACCCTCTTGGTCTGGGGCGAGAAGGACACCGCCACCCCCTTGTGGATGGGGGAATTGATGCAAAAAGAGCTGCCCAACGCGCGGCTGCTTGTGTATGAAGCGGATGATCACTTCGCCTACTTTAACCAGACCGCGCGCTTTGCGACCGCGGTGGATGCCTTTTTGCAGGAGGTGGCAGGGGCATGAACATCTTTCACATATTAGCCCGCGTCCTGCTCTGGATTGCGCCGGCAATCGGCCTGTTGTTTTCCTCCAAGCAGCTGATGCAGTTTGCCCAACTGGCCAGCTACCAGGCGGGCGGGCTGGTCCGCGCCTTTATCCGGCTGCCCATCAAGGCGGTGTGGCCGGGGGCGGTGCTGTCCGCGGTCTGCATCCTCTTCTTGTTCATCGGCTCGCTCATCCTGCGCCTGCCGGGTGTGCTGGCGTTCCTGTTCGCAATCCTGCTGGCGGCGCTGATTGCCGCCATCGCCTACATGATTGGCTTTTTCGCCTACCAGGAAAAACGCGTGAAGGTGCGCCTGGTATATACCGTGCGGGTGAAGCGCCTGTACGCCGCGCTGTTTGTGGTGTCATCGCTGGTCACCCTCCTCATCTACCGCGCGGGCTGGGCCTTTGGCACCAATGCCCTGGTGCCGCTTCTGGCGCCCCTGCTGCTGCTCATCGCGCTGCTGGTTATCTGGCCGCTTGAGAAGGCGATCCAGCTGCTTTTCCGCGCGGATGCCAAACAAATTCTGGAAGGCTACAAAAAAACGGGCCTGCGCGTTATCGGCATCACAGGCTCCTATGGCAAAACCACGGTTAAAAACCTGCTGCACGCCATGCTTTCCCAAACCTACCCCACCCTGGCCAGCCCGGCCAGCTTCAATACGCCCATGGGCCTCTCCCGCTGCATCCGGGAGGAGCTGGGCCAGCACCACCACTTCTTCATCGCGGAGATGGGCGCCCGCCACCCGCAGGACATCCGCGTGCTGTGCAGGCTGATTGTGCCCGAGGCAGGCATCTTGACCTCCATCGGCCCGCAGCATTTGCAAACCATGGGTAGCGTGAAACAGGTGGCTGCCACCAAGTATGACTTAATCAACGCGCTGCCGCAGGACGGTTTCGCCGTCTTTTATGACGATGGCAAGCTGGTGCGCGCGGCCTATGACAAAACAGAAAAGCCCAAGGCCATCGTGGGGCAGCCTGGGACGGACGCCTGGGCGGAGGATGTGACCCTGCTGGAAGACGGCAGCCAGTTCACCCTGTGCTTTTCAGATGGCAGCAAGCAGCCCGTCACCACAAACCTGGTGGGGGAGCACAACATCAACAACATCCTGATGGCTGCGGTCATGGCGCGGCATTACGGCGTAGCGGCAGACAAAATCGCCCAGGCGCTGGCGGAGGTCGCGCCCATCCCCTCACGCCTGCAGATGAGCACGCACCACAAGGGCTACAAGGTCATCAACAATGGCTTTAACTCCAACCCGGATTCCAGCCGCAAGGCGCTGCAGGTGCTGGCCGCCCAAACCGGCAGGCTGGTGGTGGTTACCCCCGGCTTTATTGAATTGGGACGACAGGAAGTGCGCTCCAACCGCCGCTTGGGCAATGACATCGCGGCGGTGGCGGACATGGCCATTTTGATCGGCGAAAAGCACACCCGCCCCATCAAAACCGGCTTGCTGGAAAGCGGCATGGAAGAGGAGCACATCAAGGTCTTCCCCACCCTGTCCCAGGCCAACCAGTATATCGAGGACATCTTCGGACCAGGCGATGTGCTGCTGTATGAAAACGACCTGCCCGACCACTACGCGTAAAGGAGGATGACATGAACAAGAAAATTCAGCTGGGCATCCTCTTTGGCAGCCGCGCCTGTGAGCACGAGGTGTCCATTATCAGCGCGCTGCAATTGGCCAGCATGGCCAACCCTTTCAAGTATGATGTCATCCCCATTTACATCAGCAAAAAGGGGGAGTGGTACATCGGCGGCGCTCTGTGGAAAATGGAAACCTACCTCAATTTTGACCCGCGCAAAAGCGGCCTCACCCGGGTATTCCCGGATGTGTCCGCGCGCTCCCGCGCCTTGATGGCCTT
The DNA here is from genome assembly GCA_012837525.1 of Clostridiales bacterium. Taxonomy (GTDB): domain Bacteria; phylum Bacillota; class Clostridia; order Christensenellales; family Aristaeellaceae; genus UBA6115. The sequence goes on from DUQZ01000041.1 coordinate 30,881, forward strand.
TGAGCGCGGCGGCGTGTTCCGGGGGGAGCGCCGCTATGTGGCGGCTCGCTTGGACGCGGTTATCCCTGTTTTACACGGCCAGCACGGGGAGGACGGCAGCATGATGGGCCTGCTGGAGTTGATGGATCTGCCCTACGCCGCCACCGGGGTTGCCGGCAGCGCTGTGGGCATGGACAAAATCATGATGAAGCGTCTGTTTGACGGTTGCGGCTTCCCGGTGTTGAAGGATACCTCCTTGACCCGCAGCTTTTTTGAGCAAAATCAGGAAGAAGCCTGTTTGCAGGTGGAAAAAGCGCTGCCCTACCCCGTCTTTGTGAAGCCGGCCAATCTGGGCTCCTCCATTGGTGTGAGCCGCGCGGGCAACCGGGCGGAACTGATAGACGCGCTGGCGTTGGCTTTCACGCTGGACCGGCGTGTTTTGATTGAGCAGGGGCTGGAAGACCCGATCGAGGTCAACTGCTCTGTGCTGGGCTTTGATGAGGATGTGATGCCCTCCGTGGTGGAGATGCCTGTGCGCGAGGGCGCGCTGTTGGACTTCAAAACCAAGTACCTGGCCTCTTCCCAGCAATCCGGCATGGCGTCCCTCAGCCGGTTGATTCCCGCGCCCATCAGTGAGGAAGACACACAAAAAGTACAGGCTATCGCGGTGGATATCTTCAAAGCGCTGGACTGCAAGGGCGTGGTCCGGGTAGATTTTATGTTGGACAGGACGGATGGCACACTCTACATCACTGAGATCAACACCATTCCCGGCTCCCTCGCCTTTTACCTGTGGGAGAAAACGGGGGAAGGGCTGTCCTACCGGGCCCTGATTGACCGGCTGGTGGACTGCGCTTTCGCCGCTTACGCTGAAAAAGATCGTCTGGTCACATCCTTCCAGTCTGACATCATTGCCTCTGCCATCGCCCGAAGGCAAAGCGGCGCGAAAGGCGGCAAAATGTAAAGGAGATTGTATGAACACCTACGTACAAAGCGTATTGGATGGCCTTAAACAGCGCTACGCGCACGAGACGGAATTTTTGCAGGCCGCGCAGGAGATGCTGCACAGCCTGTCCCCGGTTTTTGACCAGCATCCGGAGTTTGTTGAAGCCAACCTGCTGGAACGCTTTGTGGAGGCGGAGCGCATCATCATCTTCCGCGTGCCCTGGGTGGACGACAAAGGCCGCCCGCAGGTGAACCGCGCCTACCGCGTACAGCATTCCTCGGCCATTGGCCCCTACAAGGGCGGCATGCGCTTTCACCCCAATGTCAATTTAAGCATTTTAAAATTTTTGGCGCTGGAACAGACGCTTAAAAACAGTTTAACTGGCCTGCCCATTGGCGGCGGCAAGGGCGGGAGCGATTTTGACCCCAAGGGCAAGTCCGAGCAGGAGGTCATGCGCTTTTGCCAAAGCCTGATGACGGAGCTGTACCGCCACATCGGCGCCAGCGTGGACGTGCCCGCCGGCGACATCGGCGTGGGCGCGCGCGAGGTGGGCTACATGATGGGGCAGTACAAGCGGCTGGTGAACCAGTACGACGGCACCTTTACCGGCAAGGGGCTCACCTTTGGCGGCTCCATCGGCCGCACCCAGGCGACGGGCTATGGCCTCTTGTACCTGGTGGATGCCATGCTCAAAGCCAACAAGCTGGACATCAAGGGCATGAAGGCCACCATCTCCGGTTCCGGCAATGTGGCCATTTATGCCGCGGAAAAGGCCGCTGAAATGGGCGCCAAGGTGATCGCGATGAGCGATTCCGGCGGCTGCGTTGTGGACGAGCAGGGGATCGACCTGGACGTGATGAAGCAAATCAAATTCGCGGAGCGCGGCCGCATCAGCGAATACCCGGATCGGGCAGGCCGCGGGGAGTTCCGCGGGGGCGCGGACAGCATCTGGCGCGTGCCCTGTGATTTGGCGCTGCCCTGCGCTACGCAAAATGAACTGGACTTGGACAGCGCCAAAATTCTTGTCCAAAACGGCGTAAAAGCGGTGGCAGAGGGCGCCAATATGCCCGCCACGCTGGACGCCACAGAGTTTTTCATGCAGCACAAGGTGCTGTTTGTATCCGGCAAGGCAGCCAACGCGGGCGGTGTGTCCGTCAGCGCGCTTGAGATGAGCCAGAACGCCATGCGCCTGTCCTGGGATTTTGAGGAAGTGGACAGGCAGCTAAAAGGCATCATGGAGAATATCTTTGACACCATCAGCAAAACGGCCGCCCAGTACGGCGACCCGCAGGACTATGTCACCGGCGCCAATATCGCGGGCTTCCTGAAGGTAGCCGAAGCCATGATGGGGCAAGGGGTGGTTTAAGTACTTAAAAGCATTTCTTTCAACCCGGTTCGTGAACGCGATCCGGGTTTTTGTGACTCATGTCACAGATTTGCACGGCAGTTAGATGTATCATACACACTGCTGGCGGTGCGCCGGCAAATACGATGAACACGTCGCGGGGCAGGTAAAACTGCAGTCCCTGCATCAGGAGGCTATGATGGCAGAGGAAATCAACAACACACAGTATCGCAAGGATCAGCTCAAACACATCATCCAGCAGCTGCACGAAGGCATGAGCCTGGACGAGGCGCGCGCGAAGTTCGCGTCGGTGTTCTCCCAGGTATCGGCGGAGGAGATCTCCGCGGCGGAGCAGGCTTTGATTGATGAAGGCCTGCCGGTGAGTGAGGTGCAGCGCCTGTGCGAGGTGCACGCCGCAGTGTTTGAGGACAACATCATCAACCCGGACAGCCTGCTCACAGAGCGTCCCGGCCACCCCGCGCACACCCTGATTGCGGAAAATGCCGCCATGCGTGAGCTGATCCGCGGCCTGCGCGCCTTGATGGACAGGACGGACGGCGCGTCGCTGGAGCAGCTGCGCCAAGGCACAGCCCGCCTCAAAGGCATTGACAGCCATTATAAAATCAAGGAAAACCTGCTATTTCCCTATCTGGAAAGGGCTGGGGTGACCGGCCCGCCGCAGGTGATGTGGGGCGTGGATGACGAGATCAGGAACGAGCTGAAGGAAGCCATTTCTGCCCTCGCCCACGGCGACAACAGCAAGCTGGACCCCGTGTTCATCCGCCTGGAGGACATGGCCTTTAAGGAGGAGCAGATCCTGCTCCCAATGCTCATTGAGCGCCTGGATGAGGCTGCCTGGCGCCAGGTGGCGCAGGATACGCTGGACTTTGGCTATTTCCTCATCAGCCCGCCGCCCGCCTTCCCGGAGGTAAGCGCCGCGGCCCGGCCAGCCGCCGCCGCGCAGCCTGCCGCCTACACACCCGCTGACAGCCATGTCCAGCTGCCCACCGGTGATTTCTCTGTGGAGGAGCTGACCGCTGTTCTCAATACCTTGCCCCTTGATATGACCTTTGTGGACAAGGACAACAAGGTACGCTTTTTCTCCCAGGGCAAGGAGCGGGCCTTCCCGCGCACCATCAGCGTGCTGGGGCGCGACGTGGCCAACTGCCACCCGCCGGCCAGCGTGCACATCGTGGAGCAGATTGTGGCCGATCTCAAGTCCGGTAAAAAGGAGCACGAGGATTTCTGGATCCAGATGAAGGGCCAGCTGATCATGATCCGTTATTTCGCGGTGCGCTCCCCAGGCGGGGAGTTCCTGGGCGTTTTGGAAACCACCCAGAACATCGCGCCGCTCAAACTGATCGAAGGCGAAAAACGCCTGATGAGCTGATAAACTCATACCACCCACAAAGCAAACTCCCTGCTGCCAACCGGCAACAGGGAGTGTTTTATAATCCGTAAATCGCTTTATTCCACCAATTTTCCCAGGATGAATACCTTCACCACTTTGCTGGCCACAGCGAAGCAATCGCCGTCCATCAGCACGATGTCCGCGTCCTTGCCCACTTCCAGGGAGCCCACGCGGTCTTCGATGCCGGAGTGGATGGCCGGATTGATGGTGATGGCCTGCAGCGCCTTGAAGGGGTCCATGCCGTCCTTGACGGCCAGCGCGGCGCACAGGGTGAGATATTCCTGCGGGATGACCGGCGCGTCCGTGATGATGGATACCAGGCAGCCCGCCTTGTCCAGGATGGCCGGGGTTTCAAAGGTGCGGTTGCGCAACTCAAACTTGCTGGCGGAGGAGAGGGAGGGCCCGATGGCCAGCGGCACGCCTTCACGGGCCAGGTCTTCTGCGATCAGGTGGCCTTCGGTCACGTGCTCCAGGGTGATGTCTACATCAAATTCCTTCGCGATGCGCAGCGCGGTAAAGATGTCCTCCGTCGCGTGCGCGTGGGCTTTGAGCGGCATTTCCTTGTTGATGACGGGCAGCAGGGCTTCCAGTTTCATGTCAAAGCCAGGCGCCTTGGTGGGGTCGTCTTTCGCAGCCTTTTTCTTGTCCGCGTATTCCCTGGCTTTAAACAGGGTTTCCCGCAGCTTGGCGGCCGTTGACATCCGGGTGGAGTCCCCCTTGTCGCGGTAGACGCGCTTGGGGTTCTCGCCAAAGGCGCACTTCATGCTGGTTTCCATGCGCACCACCATGTCATCCGCGCGCATGCCCACCGTTTTGACGGCCACAAAGGTGCCGCCCAGCACGTCCGCGCTGCCGGGGCCGGTGTTCACAGTGGTGACGCCTGCCAGCGCCGCGTGGCGCAGGTGCGGCTGGTTGGGCTTGAAGCCGTCAATGCCGCGCAATTGCGGGCTGATGATGTCGTTGAGCTCGTTATAGTCCATGCCCTCGTAGCCAATCCCGTAGCCGTCCAGGCCCAGGTGGCTGTGCGCGTCGATGAAGCCGGGGTAGACTAAAAGCCCCGTCGCGTCTACAACCTCTGCGCCTTTGGCGGTAATATTTTTCGCGATCTTGCTGATCTTGCCGTCTTTGATGAGGATGTCGGCTACCCTGGGTTTACGGTTGATGCCGTCGTGGATCTCGCCGCCCTTAATGATAATCAAGTCGCGTCCTCCTTATTTGGGCTTGATGGCCAGCTGGATTTCCTTGTGCGCGTCGCTGGAGTCGTAAATCGCCTGCATGATCTGCGCGGTGATGATGGCGGTGTCGATATGGCTGGGCAGCTTCTTGCCGGTCTGGACGCAATCCACAAACTCGTCAATCTCGCGCTGGAACATGTCTTTGGTTTTGAACGTGGGGGAGATGGTCTGTAGCATGCCGTCCTTGGCGGTATAAATGGTGTAGTCCCCGCCGTACTGCAGGCGGATGCCGGCCTTGTCGCCCATGAAGTCAATAAAGGTTTCCTTCACGCCGATGTTTTGCGCCCAGGCGCCGTTCATGGTGATGACAGGGCCTTCGGTACGGATCAGCGCGGTTACGGCGTCGTCCACATCATAGATGCCGCCGGGGATGTGCGGGCCGGCCCACATGTCGGTGTAGGTGTAGTTTTCAATGTCCACACCAAGCTTGCAGAAGGCTTCGCCGCTGACGGTCTTGGGCTTGGGGTCGCCGCAGCAGTACATCACAATGTCCAGGTAGTGCACGCCCCAGTCAATCAGGGCGCCGCCGCCTGCGATGGCCTTGGTGGTAAAGGCGCCGCCCAGGCCGGGGATGGACCGGTGCGCGCGGAAGGAGACATACACCTGGTAGATCTCGCCCAATTCGCCGTTGTCAATATGCTGTTTGATCCGGCGGACGGAGTCGTTGAAGCGGTTGACCACGCCGATGTTGAGCGTCATGCCCGTCTCATGCTGCACGCGCTGCATCTCCAGCGCCTCACTCAGCGTGCGCGCCGCCGGCTTTTCGCACAGCACATGTTTGCCCGCGCGCATGCAGTCAATGGCAATCTGCGCGTGCACGTTGTTGGGGGTACAGATGCTGACGGCGGTGACTTCCGGGTCCTTCAAAATCTCGTGATAGTCCGTCACTGCCTTGCCCACGCCGTAGTCCTTCACGGCTTTTTCGGCGCGCTCGGGGATGATGTCGCAGAAATAGGCGATTTCCGCGTCCTTGTTGTTCATGTAACTGGGGATATGGGCCGCGTTGGCAATGGTACCGCAGCCAATGACCGCAACTTTCATCATCAGATGTCCTCCTGCTTTTTGTTCAAGAATACCACAGTTGCAGTGTCTTCTCAATGCGGCGCCAAAAGATGTTCCCGCCAGCGGGCGAAAAACGTCCCAGCAAAAAGCAAGGGCCGTGAAATAAAACGGTAACATGCCGCGTTCTATGTACAGTGTTGTCCGGCGTGAAGGTTTTCCGTTTGCGGGAGGA
>DUQZ01000042.1 GCA_012837525.1 Clostridiales bacterium
CTGCCACTTAGTTGACTGGCAGCCCGGTTTTTGCGTGGATTATCATTATTTCAACAGCAGGAAGGCCAAGAGGGCGACCACGCCCAGAGCGAACAGGATCAGGCCGAAGGAAAGCGTGCGCAGCATCCGCCGCATGCCGTCCTGGGCAGTCGTCCACATGGTGGCGTACATGCGCACATAGTGGAAGGGTTCGTGCGGGGTGAGGCCAAAGATTGTACGCCAGATGGCAGATACCCTGTCCGCGAAACGGCCCAAGGTATAGGTGAAGCGGTTGCCAACCGGCACGGCGCTGGGGCCGCTGCTTGGCTTGAGCACAGTGCGCATCAACAGCAGGGACACCCCGTCCACGCTCACTTCCAGCAGGCGCGACAAAAAGGTCAATACCGCGCTTACCACCACGTAGGCTTTTTCAAACAGCACATCAAAGGGAATGGCAATCAAATAACCAATCCGCACCGCGGCATGAACCAGCGGGTGGTACAGCGCGTTCTCCAGATCCAGCCAGTCAGGCCAGCGGTTGACATGGATGGCGTGGCCGGCGCTGTCCTTTTTCATCAGCCACATGCGTGCCAGCGTGAAGTAGAAGAGGATGCCCAGCAGCAGCGACTTACCGCCGCCAATCAGGTTGACGCTGTGCAAAAATTCCACCTCATGCGCGGGCTTGTGCGCATAAAGGAAGGGCAGGGAGCGGTTGGCCAGATCTGTCAGGATGCCTTCTGGATGCAGCCCGATCACAAACAAAACAAGGGCAGCGCCGCCCAGCGCAAACGCGGAAAGGGGGCTCATGGAGGGACCCATCCTGTCGTATTCCGCCTGTTTGGTGGGGTGTTTTTCCACAAAGAGGGTGATGAACAGCTTCAGCATGTAGCAGAAGGTCAGCCCACCGGTGATGACAAACACCCACTCCGCCACCTGATACATCAGGGCGGACTGGCCCAGCTCCTGCAAGTGGACGATGTACTCCACAATGCTCTCATGCAATAGCGTTTTTGAGGCATAGCCGCTGAAGAACGGGATGCCGCTAATGGAAGCCGCGCCCACCAGGAAGATGAGCATAAGGCCCGGCTTTTTGCGGCCATAGCCCCGCACTTCGTTCAAATCCAGCTGGTGGGTGTTGAGATACACAACACCCGCCGCCATAAACAGCACCAGTTTAATCAGGCTGTGGTTGAGCATGTGTAGCACGGTGCCCTGGGCGGCCAGGGCGTTGTGCTCGGCCAACAAGCCCTGCATGCCCACACCAAAGAGGATGAAACCAATCTGGCTCATGGAGGAGCAGGCCAGCGTGCGTTTCAAATCAACAGAAAACAGCGCCAATACCGCGCCTAAGAACATATTGACAAGGCCCACCAACAGCAGCAGGTTGCCCCAGTTCGCGTCTCCCAGGAACAAACGGGTGGAGACAACCAGGATGCCAAACACGCCCACCTTGGTGAGCACACCGGAAAGCAGCGCGCTGGCAGGCGCGGGGGCGACCGGGTGCGCCTTGGGCAGCCAGACATGCAGCGGGTACATGCCCGCTTTCGCGCCAAAGCCGGCCAAAATCAAGGCCCCAGGCAGGTACAATGCATCCTGCGGCAAGTCCGCGATGGCAAGACGGAGGCCTTCAAACTGCAGGGTACCCGTCTTGGCGTACAGCATCATCAGACCCATCAGCATGGTCATGCCGCCCAAGATGGCAATGGCCAGATAGGTTTGCCCGGCACGCATCGCGTCCGGGTTCTCCTCATGGATGACCCAGCAATAGCTGGTGAAGGACAACACCTCAAAAAAGAGGAAGGTGGTAATCAAATCATCGGATAAAAAGACACCCAGCGTCGCGCCCAAGGTAAGCAGGGTAAACAGGCTGTAGCGCCCCTTCGCGTGGCCATGCCCAAAATACTGGGGGGAGAAGAGGGAGGTCATCATCCACATGAAGGCGGCAATCAAGGCATACAGCGCCCGGAACCTATCGGCCTTCAAGTGCAGACCCAGGTTTAATACCAGTGGGGCAGAGAAGGTGACGTCCTCGTTGTGCAAAAACAGCAGGCTAGCCAGCGCGCAGACGATGACGGAGACGGCGCACATCAAATAAAGGCCGTATTCCTCCTTCTTGCGGGAGACAGCAAAGGAGGGCACCGCTGCCAACAGGGGCAGGGCTATCAAAACAGGTAAGACCAGGCTCATGTCTTGCGCACCTCCCTACACCACTTCAGCGGCGGTCCGCGTCAGGAAATCAATCAAGGGCCCGCTGTAAAAACTAAATGCCAAAACAGCGGCGCTCAAGGCTGTTAGGGTGACTTTAAAGCCCGTTTCAACCGGCTGCATCCGCCCCAAATTGGCGGGACGCGTGTACATGGTCACCGCGGGCACCATCAGGTAAATACCGGTCAGCAGCGCGCTGATCAACAGTGCGATAATGCCCATGATGGGCAGGGTGCCGCCCACCAGCACCGCGGCCTCTGCCAGGTGCCACTTGCTGATAAAGCCAATCAGGGGCGGGATGCCGGTCATCGCCAAGCTGCCCAGGGTAAACAGCGCAGCCAACAGCGGCAGGTGCTTGCCAATGCCGCGCATCTGGTCCACATAATAGATGTCCGCGCGCTGGTTGAAGACACCTGTGATCAGAAACAGCGTAATCTTCATCAGCGCGTGAAACACCAGGTGCATCAGCCCCGCTGTCAGCCCTTGGGGGGTGAGCAGCAGCGCGCCAAAGAGGATGTAGGATAGGTTTGAAATCGTGGAATAGGCCAGCCTGCGCTTTAAGTGCTTTTCCTTCAGCGCCATGGAGCAGCCGTATACGATGGTAAAGGCGGTGAGGGCAAGGGGGATGTGCTGCGCGTAGGAATCCTTCAGCATCACCACACCAAAGCTGAAGAAAGTGACCCGGATGATGGCGAACACGCCGGATTTCACCACCGCCACCGCGTGCAGCAGGGCAGTGACCGGGGTGGGCGCGACAGCGGCGGAGGGCAGCCAGCCATGTACGGGAAAAACTGCTGCCTTCACGCTGAAGCCCAAAAAGCACAGCACATAGCCCAGGCGCAGCTGCGTGGTATGCGTCAGGCTGATGCCCTGGAACAGGCCGCCGGGCACAAACTCGGTCGTGCCGCCGTAATACACCAGGTACACCAGGCCGATAAAGGCAAAGGCAGAGCCGCCCAGGGAGTAATACAGGTATTTAAGGCCTGCCGCGATGGAGCTGGGCTTGCCCCCGTGCATTACAAGCGGCAGGGTGGACAGGGACATGATCTCATAAAACACATACAGGGTCAGCAGGTTCGCGCTCATCGCGATGCCCAGGGTCACCCCATAGCTCATCAGGAAAAACGCGAAGAACGAGGTCTGCTTCTCGTGCCCCTTCATGTAGTCTGTCGCGTAGTACAGCGAGACCGGCCACAGCAGCGCGATGATTGTCGCGAAGATCTTGCCCAGGTTGTCCAGCTTCAGCGAAAGCTCCAAAAACTTGTTCAGGCCAAACAGGGTGATGGAGGTATTTGGAGCAAACAAGGCCACGCCCACCAGCGCAGTGGTCAGCATCGCGCTGATCATCAAATACAGGGTGCGCGTGCTGTCCTTCAAGCGAAAGACCGGAAGCAGGCTCCCTGTCACAATGGGCAGGGCAACAGCCAACAGTAAAATCATAGCACGCCCTTTAACAAGGTATTGCCCAACTGGTCAAAGAGGTTGATCATAAAGCCAGGGAAAACGCCCAGGATGAAGATGGCCAGGGTCAGGATGAAAATGGGCACCAGCATCATTTTGGAGGGGTCCGCCTTCACCTTCAGCGCGGAGTCCACCTCCCCGTGGGCCATGCCGCCAAAGAAGGCGGAGACGCTGGGGGGCAGCAGGTAGGCCGCCGTCAGCATGGCAGAGATCAGCAGCACAATGGGTACTAGCCAGCTAAACACATTGGTGCCGGATACCAGGGCGCCCTCCGCGATATACCACTTGGCGATAAAGCCGCCCAAAGGCGGGATGCCCACCAGGGAAATCGCGCAGATGGTGAACATCCACATCGTCCAGGGCATGGACTTGCCCAGGTTGTGCATCTCATCCACGCGGGTGATGCCCGTTTGCAGGATGACAGCGCCGGCGCACAGGAAGAGGGCGTCCTTGGTCAGCGCGTGGAAGACCATCTGCAACAGCGCGCCGTCCAGGGCCATCGCGTCCAGCAAAAACACGCCGCACAGGACATAGCTCACCTGGGACACGCTGGAATAGGCCAGCCGTTTTTTGAGTGATTTTTCGCGCAGCGCCAGCATCGACCCCATAAACACGGTAATGGTGGCGCAGCCAAGCAGCGTCCACTGTACCCAGGTATCTTTCAAATATTCTGGCCCGATCACATAGAAGATCATCCGGAAGATGCACAGCACACCTGCCTTGGTGATGACGCCCGACAGCACCGCGCTGGCGGGGGAGGGTGCGACCGGGTGCGCGGTGGGCAGCCAGCCGTGCATGGGGAACATACCGGCCTTGGTGCCAAAGCCAATCAAGGTCACCAGCAGGATAATCTGGAAGGCGGTGTGGGGGATGGTGAGGGATTGGGTCATCAGCGAGCCGCCCTCCACAAAATAGGGGGAGGCGATGTTGGGCGTCAGCATGAAGATGCCAAGCAAGCCCATGGTGGCGCCGGCGACGGAATAAATCAGGTATTTGATGCCCGCGGCCACCGCTTCCTTGGTCCTGTTGTGCAGCACCATGGGCATGGAGATGAAGGTCATCATCTCAAAGAAGAGGTACATGGTCACCATGGTGCCGGATAAGGTCAGCGCCATTAAGGAGGCCAGGGTCATCAGATAAAAGGCGTAGTATGTTTTCTCGTTTTGCTCATGCTTCATGTAGCTGAAGGAATAAAACCCGGAGATCGTCCACATCAGCGCCATGATGGCCGAGAAAATCCGGCTGGTGCCGTCAGACCGCAGCGCGATGGGCAGCTGCTTGGTCATCTCAAACAGCACCAGCGTGCGCTCCGCGTCCAGGGCGATGAGCAGGACGACAATGCACTCCATCACCATGATGGCGCCGACAAAACCGCAGCGGTCCTCCCGTGTTTCGTTCAGCCAGGGCATGAACACCACCATTAAGGACCCAACCGCAGGCAACAGGATCGCGACGAGCAACAGTAAGCCTTCCATGTGTAACCCTCCTTAGGAAAAAGTCTTTAAGCCCGTTTCGATCACCCGGAGGATCGGTTCAGAGCCAATACCAAGGTAGATAATCAAGAGCACTGAGGTAAACAGGGCAACCGCCACAACGGGCAGCGTCTTTTCCGGCTTTGGATAGTCCAATTCCTGCGCGGGCCTGCGGTAGATGGACACCACTGTGTGCAGGAAGTACACGCTGTTGAGCAGCGTGCTCAGCGCCAGGGCAATCAGCACCAACGCGCGCACCCAGCCGCCAATGGCGATGCCGGAGATGGCCAGGTTCAGTTTGACGATAAAGCCGCCGGTGAAGGGGATGCCCACCATACTCATCGCGGCGATGGTAAACACAATGCCCGCCGGCACGTTGCGGTAGCCTGCCCCATGCAGGTAGCGGAAATGCTTGTGGTCGCCGGATACGTTAACCAACTCATAGGTGGACAAAAACAGCACGGACTTGACCGCTGCGTGCACCAGCATCTGGAACAGGGCGGCCTCCACCCCGGCCTTGGTGCCAATGCCAAGCCCCAGGTAGATATAGCCAATCTGCGCGACGGAAGAGTAGGCAATCATGCGCCGGATGTCCCGCTGGCTGATGGCCATGATGGAGCCGATGATCATCCCGCTCACCCCGCAGACAAACAGGAAGGGGGTAATCTGCTGGGAGATGATGACATCCAGCCCGATGACGCGACAGAAAAACTTGATCAGCACAAAGATATAAGCCTTGCTGATGATGCCGCTTAAAATCGCGCTGGATAAAGGCGGCGCGAAGGCATAGGTGTCCGGCGCCCAGCCATGGAAGGGGAACATCGCGCTTTTGATGGCCAGGCCGGCGGTAATCAGCGCGATGACCACTGTCAAGGGGCCCATGTGCTCCCCGGTCTGGACGATGTTCACCACCGCCTCATGCAGCGGTACCATCAACAGATGCCCTGTGATGCCATAGAGCATCGCGATGCCCAGCAGCAAAAGGCCGGAGCCAAACAGGTGCATGATCATATAGCGCGTGGTCGCGACCAGGGTATGCCCGTTTTGCCGCACCACCACCAAAGCGCAGCTGGCGATGGTCATGATCTCGATAAATACATAGACGGTGAACAGGTCGTTGGTATAAATCAGCACCAGGACGGCGGCCAGCGCCAGGTCAATCATGATGCAGTAGAGGTTGGTTTTCTGCTCGCTCACAAAGTTGGATGTATGCCACATCCCGGCCAGCAGCGAGATGAGGAGCACGGCGGAGAAACCTGTGGCCATCAGCGCTTCCAGGCGGCCGATGCGGATTTCATTGCCCCAGGGCGCCGGGAAATGGCCCATGATAAAGGGATAGGCCTCCTCCAGCTGCAGGGTAAGCCGGAGGGTAAGCGCGCTGAGCACCAGCACGGTACCCGCCACAACAAAGGTCAGCGCTTTTGCGGCTTTGGGCTTTAGGACAGAGGTAAAGATGCCCGCGGCCATGCACAGCAGGATGCAAAAGAAGGGGAAGTTGTGCACAAGCGTCATCAGGCGTCCTCCCCGCGGGCAAGCATCGCGATCTCGTCAATGTCCAGCGTGTGATAGCGGCGGTATAGGCGGATGGTCAAGGCCAGCATGATGCCGGTGAAGCTGACAGACACCACAATGCCCGTCAGCACAAGGCCTGCCGGGATGGGGTTGATGTAGGCTGTTGTCTGGGTGACGCCATCTACCACGATGGGCGCCTTCCTGCCGCTGATATAGCCCATGGACGCCAAAAACAGGTAGACCGCGGTGTCCATGATGTTGAGCCCAATGATCTTGCGGATCAGGTTGCGCTGCAGCAGCAGGATGGAAAACCCAATGCCAAACAGGATGACGGCAACGGTTTGCTCCAGGTTTTCATACAGCAATTGCCACATATCACAGACCTCCCTTGCGGAAGAGCGCGTAGAAGATGTACATCGTACAGGCAACCACCATGCCCACGGCGATGTTCAGCGGCATGATCAGCCCGCCGGACAAAATCGCCCCGGGGGTGCCCAGCGGGATGCCGCTTGGCAGGTTGTTCGCGCCGCAGTAGAAGGAATAGGCCTTGGCCAGCGCGTAAAAGCTCAGGGAGAAAAAGCTCACCCAGGTAAAGGTCTTGTAGGTAAAGAAGCGGCCCGCCTTGTCAAAGCCAAAGGCATCCAGGTAGAGGATCAGGCCGGCGGAGATAATCGCCCCGCCGGAGAAGCCGCCGCCGGGGGAGAGGTGCCCGTTTAGGATGATATAGATGCCATACAGGAAGATGATAGGGGTTAAAATCATCGCGCTGCCCTGCAGGATGCGGTCATTGCGCGGCTCATAATGGCGGTCATCCGACTCCGCGGCGATCAATTCCTGCACCGGGGAGCCGTCCTTGTTGCGGTCAATGCGCAAAAGGATCAAGACGGCGCTGGCGGCAATAAACAGCACCGTGCTCTCGCCCAGGGTATCAAAGGCGCGGTAATCCAGGATCATGCCGGCGACGATGTTGGTGGCGCCGGTTTCCTCGAGCCCTTTGGTAATATAGCGCTCGCTGACAATGTTGGCGCCGGGCGTCGCCGGATCTCCAAAGCGGGGCATCAGAGCGACTGTTTCCAAAAGGAAGAAGATCATCATTGCGCCCAAGGCCAAGGCCAGGATGACATACAGGCGTGAAATGGCTTTGCGGCCCCTGGTCCTTGCCCAGGCCAGCATGTTGTACTGATCCAGCCGCTCAAGCGCCAGCGTGCGCTCGTGCTGGCGGCTGGTCATCTCCTCCTGCTGGGCAATCAGGCGGTCTTCAATGTTTTCCGGCAGCTCTGTAGTGCGAGTTAAGTGGTCGATAATCTCATTGTCCAGCGCCAGGAAGCCCTCTTTATACCATTTGCGGAAACGGGCTTGCGGGCGCGATTCCCAATCACTTCTGCGCTTGCTCATCGCTGTCTCCTTTAATGGCATGAATCTTCTTGAGGGTTACAAAAAATAATACGCTGGTGATGCCGGCGCCGACCGCGGCCTCGGTGATGGCCAGGTCCGGGCTTTCCAGAAACATCCAGATGACGGCCATAATCAGGCTGTAGGCCATGTACACAATGAGGGAGGTCAGCAGGTTACGCGTAAGGCTCACTGCCAGCGCGCACACGATCAGCATGCCCAGCAGGGCAACATGGATAAACGTCACGGCGCTTCCTCCTCACCTGCGTTTTCTTTGGGCGGCAATTGCTGCCAGTGGGGGTTGATGGTCACTTCCAGCCGGGCAATCAGGTGGCTGGAAACCGGGCTTGCGAACCACAAAAACGCGATGATGAGCAGCAACTTGAGCGCCACCCAGATATCCGGCGCGCTGATGGTCAGGCCAATCAGGCAAAACAGGATGCCCAGGGTATCGCCCATGGCGGCCGCGTGCATGCGGTTGAGGACATAGTCAAACTTGTACAGACCAATCACAGAGGTCAGCAGGATGATCAGCCCGCTGATCAAAAAGCCAGTGGTCAAAATAAACCGCAGCCAGTCAAGCATTCTCCTGCCCCTCCTTGCGCATCTTGGCCTGGCGTTCCAAAAATACGCCCATGTACACCTTGCACAGAACCACCACCGCCAGGAAGCTGATCAGCGCGTACAGCAGGGAGACATCCGTCAAATAGCCCTCGCCAAGCAGCAGGGCGGTCACACCCACCATGATGATGATCTGCGTGCCAATCATGTTGATGGCCACAATGCGGTCGGCAATGGAGGGGCCTTTGACCGCGCGGATAAAGCAGGCAATCACCATGACAGTCTGCACACAGAGGACCAGGGTATACAAAATGCGGTAGGCTTCGGTGATCTTCATGCCGTTTCATCCTCAAGCCAGACGGCTTCCTTTTTTAAAAGCCGCTTTTCAAACTCGCTGTTAATCAGTCCGTCCTCCATGCTTTCATCCAGGCAGTGCACCAAGTACTCATCCTTATCCAAGTGCACGGTGATGGTGCCGGGGGTCAAGGTGATGCAGTCGGCCAGAATCACCCGCGCGGCCTGGGTTTTCAGCTGGCTTGAGAAGGTGGTCAATTTGGGCACCACAATGTCCCTGTCGCTTAAAATCAAGCGCATCACCGCGAAATTGGCCAGGGTAATCTCTTTAATCAACAGCCAGATATACCGCGCGTAGCCGGGCAATTGTTTCAGCAGAATCAGCTGCATGCGCCAGGTAAACCTGGGCGTGATGAAGCGCTGCACAAAAAAGGACAGCGCAATGGCAATCACCGCGCCAAAAATGATCAATTCCAAGGTGATATTGGAATTGAACACGATCCACAGAATAAATATGGCCAACGCGATCACGGGTTCACCTTCTTTTACAACTCCTTGCTTGTGAGCGATATGTTCACATACAAATTATAGCAGTACCCGGTTGATTGTCAAATGAAATACGGGTAAACCGGCTTTCTTCTACCTGATCTTCTGCGCCTGCATCTGCGCGCGCACGCACAGTTCTGCCGCCTTGAAGGCGTGTGCCTGGGTCATCGCGTGTTCGGTGCGGTTGATGCAGTCCAAAATGAAGGCGCCAAAGAAGGGGAAGCCCACCTGCCCGGTGACGCAGAAGCGCTGCTCGCCCTCACTATTCACCAATATCACATGGTCACCCTGCGCGGAGTCCGTGGCGACATCAATATACTTCCTGATTTCAATATAGCCGTCCGTACCCAATATCATCGCGCGCCCGTCGCCCCAGGTGCGCAGCCCGTCCGGCGTAAACCAGTCCACCCGGAAGTAGTTGGTGCAGCCGTTGTCACCAACCAGCATCGCCTCGCCAAAATCGTCCAGTTCGGGATATTCCGGGTGCGCGTAGTTTGCAATCTGGCTTTTAGTCACCTGCGCGTCTTTGGCGCCGGTGTAGTATAAAAACTGCTCAATCTGGTGGCTGCCGATGTCGCACAGGATGCCGCCGTACTGCTCCTTGATAAAAAACCAATCCGGCCGGTTTTTGGCATTTAAGCGGTGCGGCCCCAGGCCAATCACCTGCAGCACCCGACCGATCGCGTTTTGGGAAATCAACTCTCCCGCGAAGATCGCGCCCTCGTTGTGAATGCGCTCGGAGTAATACACCATGTATTTCCTACCGGTGCGGGCTGCGGTTTTTTTGGCTTGCTCCAATTGCCCAAGCGTGGTGAGGGGCGCCTTGTCGGTAAAATAATCCTTGCCGGCTGCCATCACCTCAATGCCAAGCGGGCAGCGCAGGTTGGTGATGGCGGCAGCGGCAATCAGCCGGGTGTCCGCGTCCTGCAGCACCTGCTCCTTGCTGGCTGCGGCCTGTGCCTGGGGGAAGGTGGCCAGGAACTGTTTCACTTTTTCCGGGTTCGGGTCATAGACATATTTCAGGGTGGCGCCCGCCTCCATCAAGCCGTTGCACATCCCGTAAATATGCCCGTGGTCCAGCGCGATGGCGGAGAAGACAAATTCCCCCGGCTTCACAACGGGGTTGGGTTTGCCCTTGGGGGAATAGGTCATGCCGTCTTTTTTCATGTTGGTTCCTTTCTGTGGTTCAGGCGCAGGGGCTTGCCGCTGTGCGCGGATTCGTAGCAACCATAGACAAGGTTCATGGTGTCCTTGATGGCGCTGGGGGTAATGGGGAAGGGCGCGCCCTCTGTCAGCGCGCGGTAAAAATCATTGACGAGCAGCCTGTGGCTGGTGCCCCAGTAGGCCTTGCCGTCCTCAAGCGTCATCGTGTAATCCGTGCAGGTTACCTGCCCGTCATGAGTTTTGATGGTCAGCTGCTCGCCCTGCAGCTGCAGGGTCATCCTCTCGCACACAACTTCCAGCATCACCGGCGCGTCTGTGCAATAGGCCAGGCTGGCATAAAACAACGCGGCGACGTCATCAAAACGGATCAGCGCCTCCAGGGTGTCCTCCACCTCAATCACACCGCGCAGGTGCCGGTTGTGCATGGCGGCCTGCACCTCACTGGGCGCACCCAGCAGGTGAACCAGCAGGTCTATAGAGTGAATGGCCTGGTTGATCAACACACCGCCGCCCTCCGTTGCCTGCTTGCCGTGCCAGCCGTCGCTGTAGTAATCAGCGTCGCGGGACCAGGTTAAAAAGCAGCGCGCGCCCAGAACGGCACCGGCTTCCCCGCTTGTGATCAATTCCTTCAGCCGTCGGCTTGAGGCGTTATAGCGGTTTTGAAAACAGATGCCAATGCGCGCCGCATGCGCCTGCTGCGCCAACACCAGTTTTTGAAAGCTGTCCCTTGAAATCGCGGCAGGCTTTTCCATCAGCACATGAATGCCGCGGGAGAGGGCGTATTTGGCCATCTCCACATGCAAATGATGCGGGGTGCAGATGTGAACGGCATCCACCTGCGCGTCCTTGATCATGGTCTTAAAATCAGTATAGGCTTTGATGCCGTATTGCGCGGCGAAGGCGTCCGCCTTGCTTTTATCCGTATCCGCGCAGGCGACCAAGTGCGCGTTGGGTGTTTGACGCAGGGCCTGTGCGTGAATCGGGGCGATCCGGCCGCAGCCAATGATTGCGCAGTTCATCTCAAATCATCCTTTGTGTAGTGGTATCAGTGTATCACCTCTTGCCGCTTCTGCCTACCAAGGCATGAATCAGGGTATATATCAAGTGAAAGCAAAAAGGAGGTTTTGGCATGAGCGAGAAGAAAAAACCAGGCGTATTGAAAAATCTGCTGGACAGAATGCACCACGTCAACACGGAGGAGCACTCCCCGGCGGCGGACAACAACGCGCGGCTGGATTACGCCAAGGGCAACATCGACCAGAACAAACCCAAGAACACGGACGTGTGGGATACCTGCCCGGTACTGGATGAGCAGGGCAAGCCCGTCAAGGAAGAATCCCTGGATCCCTGACGCGATACAGGCAAAACAGGCGGTTATTCAAGGCGTTTTTTCGCCTGAAAATTTTCTGCTTTACTTTTTGAATTGTCTATGGTATTCTGTATCGCGCGATGGGGCATTAGCGCAGTTGGTAGCGCACCACAATGGCATTGTGGGGGTCAAGAGTTCGAATCTCTTATGCTCCACCAGACCACAAAGTATCCGAACCTTTCAGCAAAACTGGGGTTCGGATATTTTTTATGCTGTCATCCTTGATTGATTTGTGGAAGGTTAAGACCCTTATGCCATTGCTTGGTTTGCTTCCTTCTTTTTGAGGAAATCATAGGCTTCCTCATAAAAGGACAGGGCTAACTTCATGAACTGATCCGCTACCTTCTTTTGGTACGCAAGATCCCCTGTGTGATCCGCGACATCGCTGCCAAAATTCATCTCCATGGCCTTTAGTGTAAGCTGCAGGGCTGCGTCTGATACATTCATTTGCTTGTGCTCCTTTCCAAAGCGTTATTCTGTCTATATTGTAACACAACCCCCGAATGAAGCGGTTGAGGGAAAACACATAAATTTGGGATATACTTACGTACCTGGACAGAGCAGTACGGAACGGGATTAACAATGTTTTAATCGGTGATAATTTTCTGCCTTCTGTGCGTCTATACAGATAGGGAGGTGGTTAAATGGGCTCAGCCGAGCTAGCCGGCGAAACCATTGAGCAACTGGCTGTAAACCTGATGAATGAGCACTCAAGCAGTATTCTCAGGCTCTGTTTTTTGTACCTTCAGGATCATCACCTGGCCGAGGATGCAATGCAGGAAACCTTCCTTAAAGCTTGTCGTTCTTGGAATCAGTTCAAAGGTGAAAGCAGTACGGGAACATGGCTCTCAAAAATTGCAGTCAATGTTTGTCGGGATTACAGCAGAAGGAATTGGTTTAAGCTATTGCGGCTAAGTCAATCATTGGATGATGTTCCGGAACCGATTATGCCTGTGCAGGAATTTGATGACACCCTGATCCTCAGCGTTATGCGCTTACCGCGGAAACTGAAGGAACCCATTCTCCTGTATTTCTACAGGGGGCTCTCTGTTCAGGAGATTGCCCAGATTCTATCTGCTTCTGTTCCCACGGTCTATAGATGGATCAAACAAGCCCAAAATCTCCTGAAAGTTGAATTGGAGGGGTGGTTTTACAATGAGTAAACATAATTTGAAATCTACGATAGACCGCCGCCTGTCAGGTCTTGAGGCGAAGGAACATCACGTGCAGGTTGTGACTGCCTTACTAAGGGATGAAAAACCAACAAGAAGGAAGCCAGCTGCAATCCTTGCGATTTCTTTTGTCATTATCACAGTCATTGGCACTGCGCTTGCTGTAGTTTTGCCGCCAACTATTCAGTGGTTTCAGAGATTTTATGGAGAAGAAAACACAAAGATCTTTACATCAGGCACATTGATGCCTATCAATCAAGAAGTGGTGCTGGGTGATGTCGTTTATGAGTGGACCGAAACCATCTATGTCGGCGATGAACATCAAGGCGATGATGCGGTGTTTGCTAATGCGCTGTATGGCACGGTTAACATCAGTCCGCGTGAAGGGTCAAACATCGTGTTGATTCCAGAAGACTACCAATTAGACGACCCGATTGGTTATAATCTGCTCCTTGGAGAGCGTGCGCCGGAAGGCGCCCCCAGCTATCTGGAAACAGCCGCCAAACGAAACGCCAGAATTATATTGGCAATAGCGGTACCGGAAGGTATCCTAAAGGATGGAAAGTTACAGGATTTGTCAGAGATTGGATATATGTACCAAACAAATAAAGATGGCAGTCTTTCTTACCATTATGAGATTACCAAAGTTGCGGATATGCAGGAATATCAGATTCTCATGTCCATTCAGAATTGGGAAGTCACACGGGAAGGTGATTGGCTGCGTAACGAATCTCAGGATACTTGGCTGAAGGAAGATTGGATGATTACAGTCAGGGATCCTCATGCCAAAAAGATCCCTTAATACTGAATTCTATGACAAGTAGATTTACGTTAGAGATACTGAAAGCAGGTAAGTGATGAAAAGATTGAAACCTCAAAAATCACACATAATTCTGGTAATTTTAGTCGCGCTGTTCATCCAATTATTGGGCCCGGGAGCGCAAGCGGATACGCTCCGGCTATATTATGGCAGCGAGCCATCAGAAAACTTTATGCAGGCGCACCCGGGAGTAGAAATTGTATATACTGATTATGAGCGCGATTACCGTAATACCTACGAAATAATTGCAGCGCTTCTCACCAATACCTTTGATTATGATGTTTTTGAATTGGGAACGTGGAAATATGATATGCATCAAATCATGGACAAGGGCTATTGTATTGATTTATCACAGAGTGATTTAATTCGTACAGAGCTTGAGAGAATGCACCCAGTTATCTCGGCACAAATGAAACGAAATGGCATCATCTACGCAATTCCCCGAAGCATCCAATGTGATGTGTATTTGACAGATCAAGAGGGATGGCTGGCAGCTGGGTTTAGTGAACAAGATATACCGCAGAGTTTCCCTCAGTTGTTTGATTTTCTGGAGGCCTGGTGCCACCGTGCTCAGTCAACCAAAGACGAACGTATCAAGGTGCGTAATACGTGGGATGAGAGCGTATATGGGCCACATTCCTACACAACCTGGCTTGTGCAAACCTTGATTGAAAACCACATCATGCAATGCGGATTTGCTGGGCTACCAATTCGGTTTGAGGATGAAACCTTTCTTGATCTTTTGCGTCGTTCCAAAGAAGTTGGAAGCCTGCTGTATGAAACTGAACCCGTGCCCAATGCGTCTCATCAGTTGATTGAAAGTGCTTCTGGCGGCGGTTCGCGGTGGCCGGACAATGTGCCTGGCAGGTTGATTTCAATGCGTCTTAACGCGGGACAGCCGAAATTGATATCCGCCACGCTTAGTAGCCTGGCTGTCTATGCGCGTACTGGCCAAATGACTCTTGCCATAGCTTATTTGGAAGATGTCCTGACACAGCGCACTGACAAATGGAATCAGCCCTATTTTTCGCAGGCTATGCTGTATCAGAATGCGCAACCAATTAAAAATCCAAATACTCAGGAAGAATTGGACAGCACCAATGCACGCATAGAGGACATGAAAAGAAAACTGGAAGATGAGCACCTCAGCTTGAGTGAAAAAAATGAATTGCGCGCATCACTTGAAAAAAGCGAAGCGATGCTGATTGAGATTAAACAGCGCGAATACCGCCTATCGCCTGAACAGCTGAGGGATTACCAGGCTTTGGTGGACAAGCTGTATTTTCCAACACCAGGACCGTTTTACGTCACAACTGATACTGGACAGGAGGTCTTAAAATTGATTGCGCGATATTGTGCAAGTAATATCAGCGCCAATGAAATTATGATGGAATTGGATCGCATTGCGCGTATGATGGAGCTGGAAGGAATGTGATTTTTCTGTCATGTATCATCTTTGACGAGTTGAATCTATTACAATATTTTAACCAGTCAGGTTTGCACACGGGCTTGACTGGTTTTGTGTTATACTATTAACAGCAAACAACGATACAAGCGAGGTGCAGCATGCGCATTGGTGCCCAGACCTATACCATCCGGGAGTTTACGCAAACGCAGACGGATTTTGCCCAGTCCATGGAAAAACTGGCGGGCATCGGTTATCAAACGGTGCAGCTGTCCGCCATCGGCAGTTTTCAGGCGGAATGGATCCGCGATATCTGTGACCAGCATGGGCTTCAAATTGTGCTGACGCATACGGACCCGGACCGCATCCTCAACCAGACCGAAGCGGTCATCGCGGAGCATGACATCCTGGGCTGTGATTATATCGGTATCGGCATCATGCCGGAGCGGTACCGGAGTGCGGATGGCGTTAAACAGTTTGTAAGGGACTTTCATCAGCCGGCCCAAGCCATTCGCGGCGCAAGCAAACTGCTGATGTACCACAACCACGCGATGGAGTGGGAGCGGGTCAGTCCGGGAGAAACCATGCTGGACGTCCTGCTGCAGGGCCTGCCCAGCGACTTGATGGGCATTACCCTGGACGGCTATTGGGTGCAGGCCGCGGGCGCTGATGTATGCGATACCATCCGCAAACTGTCCGACCGCGTCCACTGCTTCCACGCGAAGGACATGACCGTCAAAGGTTTTGAGCAGCGCATGGCTGTTGTGGGGGAGGGCAACCTGCCCTTTCAAAAGATACTTAAACTGCTCCATGAATTGGGCGTATGCAAATACTTGTTGGTGGAGCAGGATACCTGTTATGGGGAGGACCCCTTTGACTGTTTGAAACGCAGCTATGAGTACCTGATAGGGGAGGGATACGCATGAGAAAAGTCCAGCTGGGCATCATTGGCCTGGGCAATATGGGCAGCGCGCACTGCCGCTTTATCCTGGATGTTGAAACGCCGGAGATTGAGCTGGCAGCCGTTGCCGACCGCGAGGAAAGCAGGCAAGCCTGGGCCAAAACGCACCTGCCTGACAGCGTGCAGGTGTTTGATGAGGGCAGCGCACTGATTGAAAGCGGTGTGTGTGAGGCAGTGCTGATCGCGACACCGCACTACCAGCACCCGGAACTGTCCATCCTGGCCTTCCAGCACAACCAGCACGTGATGTGCGAAAAGCCGGCAGGCGTTTATACCAACGCTGTGCGCAGGATGAATGAGAAAGCGGCGGCGCACCCGCATCTAAGCTTTGGCATGATGTTCAACCAGCGCACCAACGCCCTGTACCGCAAGATGCACGAAATGATTACGACCGGCCAGGTGGGGCAGATCAAGCGCGTCAACTGGATCATCACCGACTGGTACCGGACGCAGTTTTACTATGACTCCGGCGCCTGGCGCGCCACCTGGGCGGGGGAGGGCGGCGGCGTGCTGCTTAACCAGTGCCCGCATCAGTTGGACCTGCTCCAGTGGCTGTGCGGCATGCCTAAAAAAGTAACCGCCTTTTTGCATGAGGGCAAATGGCACGACATCGAGGTGGAGGACGACGTCACCGCCTACCTGGAATATGAAAACGGTGCCACCGGCGTCTTCATCACCAGCACGGGGGACGCGCCAGGCACCAACCGGCTGGAAGTAACCGGCAGCCGCGGCAGGCTGGTGTGCGAAAACGACCAACTTTGGTTTGACGAATTGCAGGTGGATGAGCGGAAGTGGTGCAAAACCGCCAAGGAAGGCTTCGCCCCGCCGCCCGTAGTGCGCTATGAGGTACAAACAGGCGGCTACAACCCGCAGCACATTGGCGTCTTGAACGCCTTCGCGGCCAATATCCTGCGCAAGGAGCCGCTGGTGGCGGATGGCAGGGAGGGCATCAACGGGCTGATGCTGTCCAATGCCATGCACCTGTCCAGCTGGCTCAACAAACCCATTGAGCTGCCCTTTGACGAGGACTTGTTTGAGCAAGAGCTTAACAAGCGCTGCGCGGCTTCCCGCCACAAGGAAGGCGGCGGAACCGTGCTGGACACAAGCGGATCATACTGATATCCACGCATAGCAAAAGCCGCAGGGTTTGTGTCCTGCGGCTTTTATCATGATGATGCGGGAAATTATTCCGCGCTTTCCTCTGTGGCTTCCTCGGTCGCTTCCTCAGTGCCCTCTTCGGCCTCGGCCTCGTCCTCGTCCGCGGTCTCTTCTTCCGCGATCCGGGCGTAGGAAACAGCGACGATCAGACGGTCGTCCTCAGTCTCGCTGGTGATGCCCTCGGGCAGTTTCAGGTCAGCGACGGTAACCTGGGCGCCGGGTTCCATCTCGGCCACTTCAACCACGATGGAAGAGGGGAAGGCGGTGGGCAGGCCGCGCACCAGCAGGGTCTCCAGCTGCTGCTGCAGCTCGTAGCCCTTGTAGATCACCTCATCACGGCCAACGATTTCAAAGGGAATCTCGGCGGTGGTCTCTTCGGTCAGGGAGACAAACTGGAAGGTGACATGCAGCCAGTCCTTGGTGACAGGCGCGTACTGAATCTCACGAATCATCGCGGGATAGGTGGTGTCCTCCAGCTCCAGCATGTACACGCTGGAAATGCCGTTGGCGTGCAGCGCCTTGCGGAATTCATCGCGGCGGATGGAAAAGCTGACAGCGTCCTGGCCTTTCACATCAATGGATCCGGGCAGAAAGCCATCCTGCCTCAACTGGTTCATTACGCCTTTGCTGCTTCTTTCACGCTTGGTGATGCTCAGCTTCGCGGATTCGTTCATCGTACCTTCCTCCAATACCTTTGTTACATCTCATTCCAGGGAATGTTTTGCTTTTGTTTGACCTGGGGTGCCACCTGTGGTGGCGGAACGGGTTCCATCCTGTTCATTGGTCAAATCCGGCCATGCCGGCATCCAATAGTAACCTATTTTCAGTCATATTTCAACAAATTTCGCCATTAATCTTTCGCGAAGGCCAAATAACCCGGCAAATTTACTGGATTTGGCGGGGTTTTCAACCAATGGATCATTCCAAAATGGCGTGTGTTGCCAAGGAACGGTTCGGTAGCAGGCAGCAGCATCCGGTAGCGGTCCGCCTTGAACTGCTGGTGAATCAGCGCCAGAGCCTTTTGATAATGCGCTTTTTCACCAATGTATTCGCTGACGCGCACATGGTCGCCCCGCTGCTCGATGACGGCGTAAGCGGTCTCATCCCCAAAGCGCAGCTTCACCATTCCGCCGCCAGCGTGTTCATTCCCGTGCTTGATGTATCCCAACGCCGTCTCATCCCACTGCGCGAATAAATAACCGTCAGCAAAAAAGGCATCCCGCTGCTGCTTGTATTCCAGGGTACTGCAGGGGGTGATTTGCCCGCTTAAGGCGATATCCGCGATGTCCGTAGCCTTGACATCCACCTGGTCCAGGTAAAAACGCGGCGCATACTCGCGTTTTTCATAATAGGCAAACAGGCTTGGTTCCGCAGGCACTAAAACAGAGGCAGCGCAGCCCTCTGCCGTCATAAACTCATGTGCTTTTTGCAAAAGGCGCGTGCTGATGCCCTGCCCGCGGTGGGAGATGCGCGTGGCCACCGCGAACACATACCGCGCCGGCATCCTGTTGTTGCCCGCAACCAGCGTTAAAGGCAGCATGCTCAGCATGCCGGTGACAAGTCCGTTCTCCTCATACAGCAGCATGTTTTGGTCTTGGTGCCGGTTCTCAAAATAAAAGCGGGCGTCCGCTTCGTCTTCCAAAAAAGCTTCCTGCCACAGGCTGACCAACTGCGGCAGGTCATGCGGCTGCGCTTGCCTGATCATAAAGTCGAAATCAAGGTCGCCTTGTTCTTGATGACCAATTCCGCCGGATAATAGGATAATTTGGCGCGCCGCAAGCCCTCATCGCCGGAGTCGTCCTCCCGGTTGATGAACTGGAAATCCGCGCAGTTGGCTTCGGCAAACTGCTGATTGATCAATTGATACGCGCCCTGGATGTCGTGATACGCTTTTTCAATATGGATTAAATAGGTGCTGTCGCTCAGCGGCTGGCCCATGGTAAACGCGATAACCTTGCCTTCTGACCGCAACAAGCCGCCTTGTAAACCCAGGTCAAAATAGTGCTTGAAGGCCTGCTCCACCGCGCAGGACTCGTCGTACAAGTCCTCATTGTCGCGACAGCCGGCCAATTTACACCAGATGATGCTCATCTCGTGGGCTTCATCTATATTGTCCCTGGTGATCTCTTCATAGGTCCAGTTGGGGTTTTGGACTTTAAAGCGGTTGATGTGGTTGCGCTTGGCGCTCAGCTTTTTACCGCTGAGCGTAATCATGCGCTCGGCCTCATACACATAGTCATAATAATCCCGCAGCGGCTCAATTTGGAATTTGCCGGGGAAAGCGGCTTCCAGCTTCAGGCGGTCCTCCTCAAGCAAAGTGTTGAAGACCAGCTTCTGGCCGCGGGCTTTCACGTACTCATGTATCGCGCGCACAGCCGGGGCGACATCATCCAAACCGGAGGGAAAGATAAAGGAAGGTTCCTCCTCATCGGACATGATGATCAGGCTGTCCTCAAACTGGGAGAACTTGAGTTTATAAATCTCCCGCCAGATAAAGTTGGAGGTAAAATTGTACTCCAAAGAGCCCCTGTGGCCGCTTTTGAGCAAGCGGTCAAACAGTACTTTGTTTTCCAGCTTGATGGGGGAGAAGGTCAGGGTTGAAACGAGGGTAGAAATACAGAACACACCTTTCTTTTTGTCAGATTACCGCGCGGGTGAAGCGCTCAAACATCCGGGATGTTTGAGCACCTGTTCAATTATACCCTGTATTTGTGATATGTTCAAAAGGATGTAAAAATCAGTACAATGCTTACACCATGTGGTAATCATTTGTCCGGGTGTGCTATAATCCGGTATTGAAATGATGAAAGCAGCGGCACCCTGTGTGCGCGCTGGCTTTTAAGCAGACGAAAGCAGCAGGTAAACAAACGTTTGAGACAGACAATCGCGCGCATTCACCTTGACATTTACCGGGAGAATATCCGCGCCATGCGCACGGCCCTTGGACCTGATGTCAAGCTGATGGCCGTGGTGAAATCCAATGCCTATGGGCACGGGCTGGTGCAGATCGCGCAGGCCGCGCAGGAGGAGCAGGTGGATTTCCTGGCAGTCGCCATCGCGGAGGAGGGCGTCATCCTGCGCCAGGCAGGCATTGACATCCCCATTCTGGTGCTGGAAGGCTTGTCCGAGCGCAGCACCCGCCAGGCCGTCCTGTATGGCTTAACCCTTACCGTCCACACAAGGGAGCATCTGCTGCACGCGAACGCGGCGGCGCAGGAATGCGGCAAACCTGTTGATGTCCACCTGAAACTGGATACCGGTATGAACCGCATCGGTGTGAAGGACAAAAAGGAAATCCCGGGCCTGCTGGACCTGCTGGCCACCATGCCCATGGTGCGCTTAAAAGGCGCCTTTACACATTTTGCCTGCGCGGACAGCCCCGATCAGGGCATGACCGGTGCGCAGCTGGCCCGTTTTTTTGAGATGATGGCGCTGTTGCCAAAGGGCTTATTGCTGCATGCTGGTGCCAGTTCCGCCGCCCTCCTGCGGCCGGACACACGCTTTTCCATGGTGCGTGTGGGCATCGCCCTGTATGGCTACCCGCCGGTCAAAACCAAGGTCAACCTGCGCCCTGTCCTGTCCTGGGAGACGGAGATCATCCACGTGAAGGAGATCTGCCCGGGGGATTCGGTCAGCTATGGCGCCACCATGACCGCCAACCGCCCCAGGAAGGTCGCCACGCTGGCGGTCGGCTATGGGGATGGCTACAAGCGCCTGCTGTCCAACAAGGTGGATGTGCTGATCAACGGCAAGCGCTGCCCGGTTCTGGGTACCATCTGTATGGATCAGACCATGGCGGACATCACCGACGCAGGCCCGGTTGAGATTGGCTCCCGCGCGGTATTAATCGGCAAAGACGGGGAGGAAGAGATCACCGCGGATGAGCTGGCGCACATCGTGGGCACCATCTCCTATGAGGTGCTGCTGTCCATCTCCTCCCGGGTGCCCAGGACCTACCACAACGAAGCATAAAGGGGACAACCATGCAATCAAACGCCGCAAAGAAGAAAAAAACCACTAAACCCCAGATTAAAAAGCCATTTTTGAGGGGAAAACCCGTCTCAGCGCTGGCCATCAGGCGCGGTTTTCGCATCCTCACCTATTTGTTGCTGTCTACCATTTTATATTTTTTCCTGGGGCAGCTGATGGTTATTGAGGTGCCCTGGCTGCGCATCCTGGTGAACCTGGTGGCGCTGGGCGCGTTTGCGGGCCTCTTGTACTCCAACGGCGCCCGGGACGGGGAAGGGGATGTGAGCTTTGCCGAAATCGCCTATACCCGAAAGCAGGAAGGCAAGCCTGTAAGCGAGGAAGATTTGAACCGCTGCTTCCATCCCGCAAAAGGCTTTGTGACGGCGCTGGCCGGCGCGCTGCCGGTGGTGTTGCTCTGCTTGGTATATGCTTTTATGGCCGTGAAGGATACCTACAGCCTGGGGGCATTGCCCTCCTGGGTCGGCGCGTATGAGAGCAGGGCGGATATTGGCCTGGCGCTCTCCTATTACCATGATTACGCGGGCATTGGCGCTGCGGACATCCTGCGGCTCATTGTGCGCCTGCTGGTCTTTCCCTTTGTCAATATGGTGGGGTCCCGCAACGCGGATGCCCTACTGTTGGTAGAGCGGCTGTCGCCCCTGTTGGTGCTCATCGTGCCCATGTTTTATGGCATTGGCTACCTGCGCGGGGAGACCTACCGCTCCATGGTGCACGGCGGCATCGCGGCCAACGCCAAACGCACGGCGCAAAAGCAGCGCAAGAAAAAGAAGGCTGCCGCCCGCAGGCAGGAACCCAAGCAGCTGGTCTGATGGCGGTTCGTATTCTGGGCGGCACCCACCGCTCCCGCGTGCTGAAGACACCAGCCGGGCAGGACACGCGCCCCACGCGCTCCCTGGTGCGCGAAGCGATTTTCAATATCCTGCAGGGGGAGGTAGAGGGCGCGCATGTGCTTGATTTATTCGCCGGCTCCGGCGCCATGGGCTTTGAAGCCGTAAGCCGGGGTGCCCGCCACGCGGTCTTTTGTGACAGCGCGGCTGCTGCTGTAAGGACAGTCAAAGAAAACGCGCGCTTGCTCAAAGCAGAAGCGAAGACCACTGTTTTACACCACAACTGGGCGCAGGCGCTGGCACAGCTTGGCGCGCGGCAGCAAGAATTCCATTTGATTTTTTTGGACCCACCCTATAAAATGGAGACAGAACCTATCCTCTCAGGCATCGCGCAGGCAGGCTTGCTGGCGGTTGACGGATGGATCGTGCTGGAGCAAAGCACAGACCAGGCGCCACATATCCCGCAGCCGCTGACACTGGACAAAACCCGCCGGTACGGGCAAACCAGCCTGTATTTCATTACAAAGGGGAGGGAAGAAGCGTGAAAGCCATTTTTCCGGGCAGCTTTGATCCCATCACCAAGGGGCATCTGGACATCATCAGCCGCGCCCTTTCCATTGTGGATGAATTGATCATCGCGGTGATGATCAACCCGGCCAAGCAGGGCTTTTTACCCGTGGAGCAGCGCAAGCTGATGATCGTCGCGGCCTGCCTGGAAGCGGGGCTGTCCGGTTTCAAGGTCGTGGTGGATGAAGGCCTGTTGGCGGACCTGGCCAGGCGTGAGGGCGTTTCCCTGATCATCAAGGGCGTGCGCGGCGCGATGGATCTGGAGCAGGAAACTGCCATGGCGCGCGCAAACAAACTGCTCCTGCCGGGGCTTGAGACAATCCTGCTGCCCGCTGGCAGCCAGACCACGGACATTTCTTCCACCCTGGTGCGTCAGATCGCCTCCATGGGTGGGGATATCAGCCATTTCGTACCTGCTTGTGTTACACAAGTCATCATAGATCAGTTTTCAACCCCCAAACAACAAGATTGAAGGAGGATTCCCAATGTCTAAAACGGAAGTATTTGCCCTTGCGGATGAGCTGACCCTCTTATTGAAGAACGCCAAAAAAATTCCGCTGACGGATACGGTGATGGTCAGCCAGAACACCGCGGTGGATCTGCTCAAGCGCATTATCTCCGCCTACGATCCTTCCCTGGAGAACGCACAGAAGATCATCGAGAATGAGGAGCACATCCTGGTAGACGCCAAAACCAAGGCAGAGGAAACCATCCAGTCCGCCATGGCACAGGCCCAGGGCACCGTGAACGAATCCAACAATTACGCGCAAACCACCAAAGAAAGCGCCGACGCCTACGCCAGCCAGACCCGCAAGGCGGCGGAGGACGAGGTCAGCGCCATCCTGGCGGATGCCCAGGCGCGCGCCCACCACATGGTGGAGGACGCCAAAGCCCAGGCAGATGAGCTGGTATCCAAAACAACGGTCTTGGCCCGCGCGGAAGCCCAGGCACAGGAGATTTTGGAGAATGCCAACCAACACGCCCAGGCGCTGCGCACCCAGACCCAGCAGGAGCTGGACGGCCTGCTTGGCCATGTGGACAACACAGTGGCCACCCAGCTGAATGAGCTGCGCCTAATCCGCCAGAACATCGCCAACATCCAGTACGAGGAAGAGGAAAACTAAACCCTTTTTTCTGACACACTCTGAAAGCGTCCCACGGGACGCTTTCAGAGTATAAATAGAGTATGTTTGGGGAGTTTCAGAGGGCACAGCCCTCTGACTGAAATCGTATCGCCCGGCTTTGCC
>DUQZ01000043.1 GCA_012837525.1 Clostridiales bacterium
CTGAGTAATTTTTTGGCTCCGCTAAGTCGAGTGAAGGAGGCGTAGCCGCAGTGCTACGTTGACTGAACGAGACAACGCGGAGGCGGAAAAGGACCAGTCCATGGAAGCGTTAAAGAATGCGTTCAGTGTTAAACTTGGAAGCGTTCTTTAACTTTGTCCAGGAAGCTCTTGCGGCCTTCGTATTCCTTGCCGGTGCTTTCCTGCTCAAACTCCCGCAGGAGCTGCTTTTGCTTTTCGCTGAGCTTTTTGGGAATCTCAACCTTCACCCTTACCACCAGGTCGCCCCGGCCGCTGCCGTGCAGCTGCTGGATGCCCTCGCCCCGGATGCGGAAGAGCGCGCCGTCCTGCGTGCCTTCCGGAATCTTGTGGTTGACCTTGCTCTGAAGCGTGGGCACCTCCAGGGTGGCGCCCAGGGCTGCCTGCGTGATGGAGATGGGCATCTCCAGATACAGGGTGGTGCCCTCGCGGCGGAACAGCTTGTGGGGCATGACGGAGAGCACAATCAGCAAATCGCCGTTGGGGCCCCGGTTTTGCCCCGGTTCGCCCTGGCCACTCATCACAAACACCTGGCCGTCATCCGCGCCTGGCGGGATGGTGAAGTTGGCGGTGCGCTTGCGGCGCACCCTGCCAGAGCCGTGGCAGGTGGTGCAGGGGTCCTTCACAGTCTGCCCGGTTCCGCCACAGGCGGTACAGGTGCGCACGGTGACCATGAACCCGCCGCCGGCACGGACCTGGCCCGTGCCCTGACAGGTGGCGCAGGTGACAGGCTCCGCGCCGTCCTTGCCGCCGGTGCCCTTGCAGGTATCGCACAATTCAGCGCGCTGGAACTCCACCGATTTGGAGGCGCCAAAGGCGGCTTCCTCAAAGCTGATGCGCAAATTGAGCTGGATGTCCCGCCCGCGCATGGGCGCGTTGCGCCGCTGGGTGCGTGCGCCCGCGCCGCCAAAGAGCTGATCAAAGATGGTATCAAAGCCGCCAAAGCCGCCCTCAAACCCGCCAAAGCCGGAAAAACCGCCCATGTTCGGCGGGCCATCCATTCCAAATTGGTCATAGGCAGCCCGCTTTTGCGGATCGGAGAGCACCTCGTTGGCTTCGTTGATTTCCTTGAAGCGCGCCTCGGCTGATTTATCGTTAGGGTGCAAATCGGGGTGGGATTCCTTGGCCAGCTTGCGGTATGCCTTTTTGATGTCATCCGCTGTGGCGTTTTTGGCGACCCCCAGCACCTCGTAATAATCTCGTTTGTTTGACATAGTCTCCTCGCGCAGCAAGCGTTGAACACATTGCTGTCTTCAACGCTGTTGAGCTGACATTCCTGGGGAAGGCCAGGCCGGACGCAGCCGGCCTGGCTGATAAAAACCTGTTACTGTACGTCGCCTTCGACATCAACGCTGCCGTCCGGGTTGGTGTGCGGCGCGTCCATGTCCGGGGTCTGCATGTCAGGCTGCTGGGCATCCTGATCCTGGTAGAGCTTGCCGAAGATGGCGTAGACCTTCTGGGTGGCCTCGTCCATGGCAGTCTTGATCTCCTGCGCGTTGTTGCCTTCGCGCACCTTCTTGAAGGCGTCAATCTCCGCCTGCACGGTGGCCTTGTCTTCCTCGGACAGCTTGTCGCCGTTCTCGCGCAGCTGCTTTTCGATCTCATACTGGAAGGTGTCCGCGCGGTTTAAGGTCTCGACCTCTTCCTTGCGGCGCTTGTCTTCCTCGGCAAACTGCTCGGCTTCCTTGACGCGCTGGTTGATCTCCTCCTCGCTTAAGTTAGTGGAGGCCGTGATGGTCACGTTCTGGGTGTTGCCGGTGCCCATGTCCTTGGCGGTCACGGACACGATGCCGTTTTTGTCGATGGTGAACTTGACCTCGATCTGGGGCACGCCGCGGGGCGCAGCGGGGATGCCGGTGAGCTGGAAGCGGCCCAGCGTCTTGTTGTCATATGCCATGGGGCGCTCGCCCTGCAGGACGTGGATTTCAACCGTGGTCTGCCCATCAGCAGCGGTGGAGAACACCTGCGCCTTTTCGGTGGGGATGGTGGTGTTGCGCTCGATCAAGCGGGTGAAGATGTGGCCTTCGGTCTCAATGCCCAGGCTCAGCGGGGTGACATCCAAGAGGAGGACGTCCTTCACCTCGCCGCCCAGCACGCCCGCCTGGATGGCGGCGCCGATGGCGACACACTCGTCCGGGTTGATGCCCTTGAAGGGCTCCTTGCCAGTGACGTTCTTGACAGCTTCCTGCACCGCGGGAATGCGGGTGGAGCCGCCCACCAGGATAACCTTGTCAATCTGCTGCGCGGTGAGGCCGGCGTCCTTTAAGGCCGTCTGCATCGGGCCAATGGTGCGCTCGACCAGGTCGTGGGTGAGCTCGTTGAACTTGGCGCGGGTCAAGGTGATGTCCAGGTGCTTGGGGCCGTTGGCGTCAGCGGTGATGAAGGGCAGGTTGATGTTGGCTGCCATCACGCCGGACAGGTCAATCTTGGCCTTCTCGGCGGCTTCCTTCAGGCGCTGCCACGCCATGCGATCCTTTTTGAGGTCGATGCCGTTTTCTTTCTTGAACACTTCGGCAATATAGTCCACCACGCGGTCATCAAAGTCGTCGCCGCCCAGCTTGGTATCGCCGTTGGTGGCCAGCACTTCAAACACGCCGTCGCCGATTTCCAGCAGGCTGACGTCAAAGGTGCCGCCGCCCAGGTCATACACCAAAATCTTGTGGGCTTCGTCCTTGTCCAGGCCATAGGCCAGGGAGGCCGCGGTGGGCTCGTTGATGATGCGCAGGACTTCCAGGCCCGCGATGCGGCCGGCGTCCTTGGTGGCCTGACGCTGCGCGTCAGAGAAATACGCGGGCACAGTGATGACAGCCTGGTTGACTGCCTCGCCCAGGTAGCTTTCGGCGTCCTTCTTGAGCTTTTGCAGCACCATCGCGGAGATCTCCTGCGGGGTGTACTCCTTGCCGTCGATTGAAACCTTGAAGTTGCTGCCCATCTCCCGCTTGATGGATGAGATGGTGCGCTCGGGGTTGGTGATGGCCTGGCGCTTGGCAATCTGGCCAACCAGGCGCTCGCCTTCCTTGGTGAAGGCCACGACAGACGGTGTGGTCCGCGCGCCTTCGGAGTTGGTGATGACGACCGGCTCGCCGCCTTCCATCACTGCGACGCAGGAGTTGGTGGTGCCCAGGTCGATTCCGATAATTTTAGCCATGTTGTTTTCCTCCGTTTACTATCAATTGCTTGTTGTCGTAATGTATGGTGTCAGCCCGGAACGACGCGCACCATGGCGTGCCGCAGGACTGTGTCGCCCATTTTGTAGCCCTTGAGGACAACGTCGCTGACCGTGCCGGGCTCGCCGTCCTCGGGATTCGCCTGCGCGACCGCGTCCTCAAGGGTTGGGTCAAAGGCTTCTCCCTGCCGGGAGATGACCTGAACGCCGCGCTGATTCAGCGTGTCCTGCAGCTGACGGTGTACCAGCAAGACGCCCTGGTAAAGCGGATCGTCCTCGCGCGGCTCCTGCAGCGCGCGCTCCAGGTTGTCGCACACAGGCAGCAGGGTTTTGATGAAGGCGCGGGCGCCGTCGTCAAAGCTTTCGGACGCCACCTGGCGGGTGCGGCGGCGGAAGTTGTCAAAATCCGCTTGGACGCGCTGGGCCATCTTGAGGTATTCCTCGCTTTGCTCCTGGGCGCGCACCAGCTGTTCCTCCAGGCTCATGTCAGGCTGTTCCTGCTCGTTGAGCGCCTGGTCCTCCAGCTGCTCGCCCAGCTCCTGTGCGGGCTGGTCCTTTGGTTTCTTCTTGGTCATGTTGTCCTCCGAAAATTGTAATTCAGCGTCAGTTGCTGAGGATGTCATTCATTGCCTGGCTGGCCATGCGCAAGGTGGAAAAGATGCTTTGGTAGGGCATTCGCGTTGGGCCAATCAGCCCAATCGTCCCCCGCTGGCCGCGGCCCAGCCTGTATTCCGCCACAGCGACGGAGCAACCGCGCATCTCCTCGATGCCGTTTTCAGGGCCGATGTGGACCAGCAGCTCCTCCCCTCTTGTATCGCGCACCAGGTTCATCAGCGCTTCCTTATTATCAAGGGCGTAGAGCAGCTGCCTGGCCTTGTCCGCCTCCTGGTACTCCGGGAAGCCCAGGATGTTGTGGGTGCCGCAGACGGTGAGTTGGTCCACCGCGTTTTGGCTGTCCATCTGGGTGGACAGGTCCATGATGCCCTGCAGCACCTGCGGATCGCCCGGGGACTGGCCCGCGAACTGCCGCAGCGCGGTTTGCACCTCGCGCAGGGTACGGCCCGTAAACTGCTCTGACAGCATTTTGCTGATGGCATAGAGGGCGTCGGCGTCCAGCCGCTCTGATACCTGAACCATGGTGTCCCGGATGATGCCGCCATCCGTCACGATGACCAGCAGCGCCAGGGCCTTTGAAACAGGGACCAGCTGCAAATTGGCGATGCGCAGGCTTTCCTGCCGCGGCATCAGCACAAAGGATGCGTACCCGGTGACCTGTGCCAGGGCCTGCGCTGCGCTGCGCACCACGTCCTCCAGGTGGCTGATGCGCGTCTGGAAGGCGGCCTTGAGCTCCTCATCCTGCGCGGTTTGCTGGATGCCTTCCTCCAGCAGCATGTCTACATACAATCTGTAGGCTTTGGAGCTGGGCACGCGGCCGGCCGAGATATGCGGCTGGCTGAGGTAGCCCAACTCCTCCAGGTCACTCATCTCGTTGCGGATGGTGGCGCTGGACAGATTGGAGAGGTACTTGCGCGCGATGGTCCGTGAACCAACAGGCGTCGCGGTGAGGACGTAGTCATCGATGATGGCGCGCAGGATGCGCTTCTTGCGGTCTTCCACTGTGCTCGTCCTCCTTTCCCCCCCGGCGGTTGTTAGCACTCTCGACCGTTGAGTGCTAACCCATAACAAAGATACCACGCAAATGAGCCTTTGTCAAACAATTTTTCATCAGGTTTTTGTTGGTTTGGTGAATGTTCTGTGAACATGAGAGTTGACAAATTGTTCATGTTTTCGCTTCATCTGTTGGTGTATAATTTATATGGTTCAAGTGAACCACTGGAATAAAGGAGGAACACCATGAAAATGAATTACAAGAGGTTCTTGGCCGTACTGATGGCGCTGATGATGTCCCTGGGCATCCTGCCCGCATTGGCGGAAGCGCCCGCGGCCGGCGCGATGCCCAACCCCTGGGCGCTGGACAAGACGGTCGAAATGGACCTGAGCATTGAAGTCAACCCGATGCTGGGCGGACTGCTGTCCAGCCTGAGTGGCGCACAGCAGTCAGAAGAGGACCAGGCCAAACTGTTTACCGTGGTCTCCGCGTTTAACAAGCTGAAGGCCTCCATGCTGATTGACAAAAAAGGCGCGTCAGGCACCGTCGGCACAGACAAGGGTGAGCTGTTCAATTTCCAGACCGCCTATGACCTGGACACCGCGCAGAACAGCTTTGTCAGCAGCCTGCTGCCCGGGATCAGCCTGAGCATGGACCCTGCCATGATGAAGGAAATGATGCCCCAGGCCAACATGCAGCAGATTACGCCGGAGCAGGCCCAGAAGCTGATGCAGCCGTACATGAACGCGTTGACAGAGCAGTTCACCAAACTGCAGCAGCACCCCAACACCAAGGTAGAGGAAGGCAGTTTTGTCATCGACCAGGTTGGTACCTTCACCAAGCGCAGCGACATCACGCTGACATCCCACATGGTAGCCGGCATCCTGGACAAGATGGCGGACATCTTCAAAGAGCACGGGGAGCTCAAGCAGGTAATCGAAAATGCCGCGAAGGCCAACAACATGACCAACACCGGCGCCACCGCGCCCGAGGACGTGGATGAGAGCCTGAAAAACGCCGCCAAGGAGCTGAAGAGCAAGGACGAGGAAGTGGTCATGCTGCTGAAGGTCTATGAAGACGGCGCCAACAAGGTCTATGTGGACGCGGTGTCCCCTGACAATGCTGATTCCCCTGCCAAAATCACCCTGCTGCTGGACGGCGTGAACGTTGAGGAAATGGGCAAGGACTTCTCCGTGCGCATGACCCTGCTCACCCCCGGCAACGGCAACAACATGGCCGCGCCTGACACCACAGAGCCCAAGCCTGTTGACTGGACCGCGCTGGAGAGCGAGATCAAAAGCGGTGTCAACTACAGCGCCACCATGCTGAGCATGAACATGACCGTGAAAAACGACCTGCCCAAAACCCAGGCGGACGCGGCCATCACCATGGTGACCTCCGGCATGAACTTTGGCTTAACCATGAATGTCACCGGGGACGTGGCCACCATGGAAAGCAAGAATGTGTATGCCCTGTCCATGATGAGCCCCGAACCGCTGCTGAAGATCACCATCAACACCAAGCCGACGGACGCCGCGCCCACCGCGCCTGCGCTGGAGGGCACCTCCAACATCGTCATCAAGGAAGGCGACCTGTCTGACGCGGACAACCAGCTGATGGAAGCCAGCCTGCAAAAGGCGCTGCCGGAGCTATTAGCCAACCTGCAGACCGCCCTGCCCGAGGAGGCACCTGCCATCTTCGCGCTGTTGGGCCTGGGCGCCAATGGGATGGACGAGATGCCGGAGCCCGCGCCCGCGAATCCCTGAGTATCGTCAATAACCCACAGTTTGAGGGGGTTGCCAGATGCTGGCAACCCCTTTATCATGAAAGTAGTTGAGTACAACAGGAAGGTGATTGGATGCAGAATCTACGCGAAAAGGTGCTGACAAAACAGACGGAGTTTGAAGGCAAGATCATCACAGTGCAGCAGTGGAAGGTGGCCTTGCCCGATGGCCGGGAGGCCGGCCGGGAAATTGTGCTGCACAACGGCGCCGCGGCCGTGGTGCCGGTGGACAAGCAAAACAGGGTGACCCTGGTGCGCCAGCACCGGGTGGCCATTGACCAGGTGACGCTGGAAATCCCGGCCGGCAAGCTGGACGACCCCAAGGAGGATCCCTTCCTGTGCGCCAAGCGCGAACTGGAGGAGGAAACCGGCCTGTTGGCGGGCAAGTGGCAAAAGATGGCGCATGTGGTGACCACGCCGGGCTTTTGCACCGAGCGCATCGCCCTGTACCTGGCGACCGACCTGACGCAGGCCAAGGCGCATACGGACCCGGATGAGTTTTTGAGCCTGGTCAAAATGCCGCTGACGGAAGCCATCATGATGGTGGAGAAGGGGCAGATTGTGGACGCCAAGACCTGCCTGGGCTTGCTGTTGGCGCAGCAGATATTGAACCAGCCCGCCTTCCTCTGGCAGGATAACATGACGCAGATGAAACCCGGCATGAAGGATTATTACCCCAAGGCGGATGGCTGTTAGGCTGACGCTGGTAGCACTGAAAAAAGGCGCAAACACACTTGCTGAAAAAATACATTGGATTGACAACCCCAAAGGATGACAGCGCCGTCCTCCGGACACAGCGGCTGACCCTGCGGCCGCTGCAGATGCAGGACGCGCGGGATTTCCATGCCTACGCGAAGGACCCAAAGGTGGCAGAATACGTCTTCTGGGACGCGCACGAAAGCCTGGGACAAACGCGCGCCATCCTGCGCGGGCTGATCCACCAAAGCAGGCAGGAGCTTCTGTACACCAAGGCCATTATCATCAACGACAGCCGGCGGATGATTGGCACCATTGGCCTGGTCACCCGGGATTTGGACAACCAGACAGCGGAGGTGGGCTTCTCCCTTTCCGCCGCCTACTGGGGACAGGGTGTGATGAGCGAAGCCTTGGGCGCGTATTTGCGCTACCTGTTCACCCTGCCTGATATCAACAGGGTGGAGGCGCAGCATGATGTGCTCAACCCTGCCTCAGGTGCTGTGATGGACAAGGTAGGCATGGTGAAGGAGGGCGTGCTGCGTGAGCGGATCTACTACAAAAAGCGCTATGCCAGCGTGGTGCTCTACGCCGCCACGAGAGGCCAATGGCAGCAAAAACAGGCAAAATCCTCAGCGCGGACGGGTGAAGAAAGCCAATAAAGCACAGGAAACGCCGAAAATGCGCGAAAAACTGAAAATCGCGCTTGACAAATCTTTATCCCTGTCCTATTATAGTTTTTGCGTCGCAAGACGTGTGACGCGGGGTGGAGCAGCTGGTAGCTCGTCGGGCTCATAACCCGGAGGTCGAGGGTTCAAATCCCTCCCCCGCAACCAAAATGGCGGCGTAGCTCAGTTGGCTAGAGCATTCGGTTCATACCCGGAGTGTCGTTGGTTCGAGTCCGACCGCCGCTACCAATGAGCGATACGCAGTAAAACCCGCAGGATGTTCTGCGGGTTTTACTTTGCCCTGATACAGAAAATCCCCGGCCGCCTGGCCGGGGACTTTTCGTATTTCTTGCTTGGATTATTCGTAGCTGAGTTTGGTGGAGCGGCTGGTGGTGATGTTGATGAAGGTCTTCCCGCGCTGGAGTTTGATTTCCTTGCCGTCCGCGTCATAAAACACGGTTCTGGATTCCAGGGACTCACGCACCCAATACCCCGGGATGTAGCGGCCGCCAGTGAAGATGTCGGCGTTGCCTTCGCCCACCTCTGTCAGCAGCGGAGCGTTCGCGGCGCCGTTGAATTTGAGGTCCGTCCATTGGACGATCACATTGCTGAAGGTCAGCGGCACGTCGCGCTGATCGCGGTCATCATAGGGCATGTTCTGACGGTACCTGCTGTATTGGTTGGTCGCCGCGTCGTAGGTGTAGTCGGAGTTGGTGTATGAATTGCCATCCGTGCCATAACGCAGGGCGATCTTGCTTGCGGGCACGCCAGCGGTGGGCAGGTCATCCGTAAACAGGAAGGCGCGCTGCGGGAAGGTGTAGGCCTGCACATCCGCCTTGACCTGCGCCAGGTTGACGCTGTGGTTGTGTGGGCTGCC
The DNA here is from genome assembly GCA_012837525.1 of Clostridiales bacterium. GTDB lineage: Bacteria > Bacillota > Clostridia > Christensenellales > Aristaeellaceae > UBA6115. Next base: position 8,833 of record DUQZ01000043.1, read on the forward strand.
ATAGCCCTTGATGTTCTTGAAATATTTGGCGTTTCTGCCTGTGGCGCCGTCAATCAGCAAATTGACGTCCTTTTTTCTGACTTCCAGTTTCCGCAAAACCTGATTGACGTCGGAGCCTTCCTTCTTTTGCACCCCAACATAAACCCAGGCCGCGTCCCATTCCTCGCGCATTTCCGCGTGCATCACACGGCCGGAGCGGGTGGGGCCCACTTCCTCCGGATGGACATAGGCAAACAAGCCCATCAATCGGGTGAGGCTGAGGCCATGGATGGGCATCTCATAAATGATGTCCGCGTCCTTGATGCCCCACTGCGGCCAGGCGCCCCGCACGTTGTCAATATTGACAAGGATGGGCACATAGGGCGCGTCAGTTGGCAGGCCGGTGGTCATACTCTCCCCGGGGATCGCGGGGTTGTTGGGCAAGCCACGCTCAGGAGTGATGCCGCGCTTGGCAGTTGGGTCGATGGTTGTTTGCGCCAGCGCGATGGTTGGCAAAATCAGGGTCAGTACCAGTAAGGCCAGAAAAATCCGTTTCATACAGTTCGTTCTCCTTAAGGATTGTCGTAGGTTGTGCCTTGGTAGATGTAGTCGTGCAGCTTTTGCTGTGTCTTCTCATGGTCAAACACGATGACAGCCCGCAGGCGGTCATCATACTTGCCCTGGTAGTCCCCGGCAACCGGGAACCCTGCCGTGTCCATGTCCTCCATCCCGGTGAAGACAGGCACCACCAGCGCCAGCAAATCGTTGATGGACAGGTTGGTCGCCATGTGCTTGAGGGACTCGCTCAGGGCTTCCATCGCCTGCTGCATGTTGGCGTTTCTGAGCATCTTGTTGAACAGGGAGGTCAACAGCTTGCGCTGGCGCTCGTTGCGACCGAAGTTGTCATCCAGCTGCCGGATGCGAACATACTCCAGCGCCTGGAAGCCATTGAGCAAAACGGGCTCCTCGGAATAGGGCACTTTGACAATCTGCGCTTCCGCGCTCCTTAAGGTCAACTCCACACCGCCCAGGTTGTCAATCACCTTCTTGAACCCGTTGAAGTTGATAGACACATAATGGCGGATGTTTAAACCCAGGGCTTCGTTGACCGTTTTGACCGCCAGCAAGGGCCCGCCGTAGGCGTTGGCCGTGTTGATCTTCGCCAGGCGGTTGATGATGGGCAGGTTGACCTGCATATCCCGCACCAGAGAGGACAGGCGCATTTTGCCCGTCACCTTGTTGACAGACAAGATGATCATGGTGTCCGTGCGGCCGTAATTGAGCTCAATCTTCCCGGTATCAGTTCCCAAGAGGAGGATGTTCATCCAGTCCGGGTCCAGGCCTTCCGCCACGGATAAATCGTCCGGAGAAACCTGAATACGGAAGTCTTCCCGCACTGGCAGGTCCTTGCTCTCATCAAGGAGGGCCTCGTCAATTTCTGCCAGTTCCTCTTCTGTCAAATCCGGCGCTTCTGCCGCTGCGCCAATAAACACGGTGAGCAGCATCAGCAGGCTTAACAAGGCAGACAGCCATCTTTTTGTTGGTTTCATCGTACTATCCTTCCTATCCTTAAATTGCAATCCCCAGAGGCTCCAAAACGGGGATTTGTTCTTCTGCCGCCTGGACCTCAGCAGCCTCCGCGGCATGCGCGTTGACCTCCTGCGCGTGGCGGTAGGTGGGCAGGATACGCATCATCAATTCCTTGAGCATCACGTCATCCGCCTGCATGTCCAGCGCCTGGCGCAGGGCCCTGAGCGTCCTGTCCATCTGATCCCGGGCAGGGGCTTCGCCCTGCTCGATGAAGATGCGCTCATCGCTGGTCTTCTTGCAGTCCTCCACCTTGACCAGCAGCTCCTCATACAGCTTTTCGCCGGGGCGCAGGCCGATTTCCTTGATTTGGATGTCCTGCTCCGGCACAAAGCCAGACAGGGAGATCAATTTGTTGGCTAAATCGATGATCTTGATGGGCTTGCCCATGTCCAGCACGTAGACCTCGGACTCCTCCGCGCGGGTGCCTGTGCGCAGCACCAGTTGGGAGGCCTCCGGAATGGTCATGAAATAGCGGATAATGCGCTTGTCGGTAATGGTGACCGGGCCGCCTTCCTCGATCTGGCGGCGGAAGAGGGGCACCACAGACCCATTGGAACCCAGCACGTTGCCAAAGCGGACGGCCGCGAACTGGGTTGTCTCGCTGTGGCGGCTCTGGACCACCATCTCGCACAGGCGCTTGGTCGCCCCCATCATGTTGGTGGGGTTGACCGCCTTGTCGGTGGAAACCAGCACAAAGCGCCTGGTGCCGTATTTCTCGGCTGCTATGGCGGTGTAATAGGTGCCGAACACATTGTTGTGGATGGCTTCCGCGCAGTTGTCCTCCATCAGCGGCACATGCTTGTGCGCGGCGGCGTGGAAGACCACCTCGGGCCGAAAGCGCTTGAACACCTCATGGATGCGGTTGTAGTCACACACCGAGGCGATGACGGCCTCCATGTTGAGCGCTTTGCCGTAGCGGCGCTTCAATTCCTGCTGCAGGTCATAGATGGAGTTTTCATACACATCCAGCAGCACCAGCAGCTTGGGCTTGGCTTCGGCCAATTGCCTGCTCAATTCACTGCCGATGGAGCCGCCGGCACCAGTGACCATCACCGTCTTGCCCTGGTAGAAGGCTTGCACGTCCTTGTCCTTCAGGGAAATCGGCTCGCGGAACAGCAAATCCTCAATATTGATGTCGCGCACCAGGCGCTTGTCCTGCGCCAGGCTTAAGCGCTCTACCGGGTAGTCATATACCATCACCTTGCAGCCGGTGGTCATGTACTGCTTGAACAGTTCTTCGCGCTTGTGCGGCTCCATATTGGGCAAGGCCAGGATGATCTCCTGGATGGGCAATTTGTTGATGGTGGGCAAAATTTTGTGATCCGGCCCAATGACGCGCACGCCTTCAATGGTGGTGCCGATTTTGCGCGGGTCATTGTCAATCAGGTACAGAGGATGGTAGCGGGAGTTGCGGCTCATCAGCAGTTCCTGCACCAAAAAGACGCCCATTTCCCCCGCGCCAACGATGGCGACATTGATGCGGTTTGGCTTTTCAAGGGAGATGGAGCTGCGGGCGGGAAACAGCTCGTCCTGCTTTTTGCGGATGTATTGATAGGTGAAGCGGGAGGCCAGCGTCATCAAGAGGCCGGTGCTAAACGCGGCCACCGCGACGAAAATCGGCAGATGAACCGGCAAAAGCAGCCTGTCAACCAGCAAAAAGATGAGGCCGCCTGCCATATCCGCCAGCGACATCAACAGATATACGGCGGAGTTGGCGTAGCGCCACATCTGCCGGTAGACGCGCAGCAGCAACCTGCACAGGAGGGTGCTGCCCATCATGATCCCAAAAAATACCGCAACATCGTGGAATGCTACGGTAACATTGCTCAAATCAAAGCGAAGCAGAAAAACGCCATATGCAACGGAAAGAAAGAGGATATCGATCAGGAACAGCAGCAATATCCGCGCTTTCCCAGCAAACATTTGACGCTTCATCTTCTATCTCCTTCAGCACCCGCAAACCTGCCCGGGCAATGCCGACTGAAATCAATTTCCATGCTGTACTTCAAGACCAATTAACAAATTGTAACAATCGTCACAA
>DUQZ01000044.1 GCA_012837525.1 Clostridiales bacterium
CTGAGTAATTTTTTGGCTCCGCTAAGTCGAGTGAAGGAGGCGTAGCCGCAGTGCTACGTTGACTGAACGAGACAACGCGGAGGCGGAAAAGGACCAGTCCATGGAAGCGTTAAAGAATGCGTTCAGTATAAACAGAAAGAGCAGGCCTTATGATTACCAGCAGTTTTGACCCGCATACCCCGCCCGTCTTTGGCCCGGAGGCCCTCTACCAAAAGCCTGAGCGCCCGCTGTGTGAGGTAATGATTCTGACCTTCTCACACGAGGTCATCGCCCACGCGCAGGCGCGCTTTGCGCATGAGCAGATCGCCGCTATCCCGGGCTTAAACGGCGAAAGGCCCATCTACCGCATCACGGAGCAGCCCCGCATCGGCTTTATGATGCTGCCCATCACCGCGGCGCATGCCGGGATGACGGTGGAGGAGGCCGCCCAGATTACGGGCTGCAAGCAGTTTGTCCTGTTTGGCAGCTGCGGCGCGCTGGACGCGGATTTGACAGAAGGCCGCCTGATTGTGCCGACTGAAAGCTACCGGGATGAGGGCTACAGCTACCACTATGCTGCGGCCGCGGATTATATCACGGTGAAAAACGCCGGCTTTGTGGCGGGCGTGCTGGCGGACCTGGGCATCCCGCACGTGCAGGGCCGCGCCTGGACCACGGACGGCATCTTCCGCGAGACCCGCGCCAATGTGGAAAAGCACAAAAGCGAGGGCTGCCTGGCGGTGGACATGGAGTGTTCCGGCCTGCAGGCCATGTGCGATTTCAGAGGCTATGAGTACTACACCTTTTTTTACACGGGCGATTTATTGGACGCGCCGGAATGGGAGCAGCGCATCCTGGGCAATGACCAGGAGGTGGACCACCAGCTGCACAATTTCCAGGTGGCGCTTGCAATCGCCCAACGCATCATCAACCAGTAAAGGAGAATGGATATGGATACCAAGCGGACAGGACGGGTGACCATCCCCACGGATGTGGATGTGGTGCCGGAGACCATTGCGCTGATGCGCAGCTGGGGCGCGGACGCGGTGCGCGACTGAGACGGGACGGATTTCCCGGAGGCGCTGCGGCAGACCAACGCCAAGGTCTACTCCACCTATTACACCACGCGCAAGGACAACGCCTGGGCGCGCGAAAACCCGGAGGAGGTGCAGCAGTGCTATATCATGACCGGGTTTTACCTGGCGGGGGAAGGGCCGCTTCATATCCCCCTGATGCAGGGCGTCAGCCCCGAATTGATGGAGCCCAACACCCGGGACGACATCAAGCGCTGGTGGGAAGTGATTGACCGCAGCACCGGGGCGGTGGTGCCGCCGGACGCCTGGCGGTATGAGGACGGGCAGGTCATCATTGACAACCCCATTCCCTACCATGAATACACCGTGAGCTTTCTGGCTTATTTGATTTGGGACCCGGTGCACATGTACAACGCCATCATCAACAACTGGGAGCATGAGGAGCACCAGATTACCTTTGACGTGCGCCAGCCCAAGACGCGCGCATTCAGCATGAAGCGGCTGGACAAGTTTTTGACGGAAAACCCGCACGTGGACGTGGTGCGTTTTACCACCTTCTTCCATCAGTTCACCCTGGTGTTTGATGAGCTCAAGCGCGAGAAATACGTGGACTGGTACGGCTATTCGGCCTCCGCCTCCCCCTATATCCTGGAGCAGTTTGAGCGCGAGGTGGGTTACCCCTTCCGCGCGGAATACATCATCGACCAGGGCTATTACAACAACCAGTACCGCCTGCCCAGCAAAGAATTTTCGGACTTCCAGGCCTTCCAGCGCCGGGAGGTGGCAAAACTTGCGCGGGAGATGGTGGACATCACCCACCGCCACGGCAAGGAAGCCATGATGTTTCTGGGCGACCACTGGATCGGCACCGAGCCCTTCATGCCGGAGTTTGAGCAGATCGGCCTGGACGCGGTGGTGGGCAGCGTGGGCAACGGGAGCACGCTGCGCCTGATCAGCGATATTCCGCATGTGAAATACACCGAGGGGCGCTTTTTGCCCTATTTCTTCCCGGATACCTTTTATGAGGGCGGCGACCCGGTGCGCGAGGCCAAGGAAAACTGGGTGACGGCAAGGCGTGCCATTTTGCGCAAGCCGGTGGACCGCATCGGCTATGGCGGCTACCTGAAGCTGACCTTGCAGTTTCCGGATTTTCTGGAGTATGTCAAGAGCGTGTGCGACGAGTTCCGCCTGCTGTATGAGAACGTCCAGGGCACCACGCCCTATTGCTTCTTAAAGGTAGCGGTGCTCAACGCCTGGGGCCAGATGCGCGCCTGGGGCTGCCACATGGTGCACCATGCCCTGTACCAAAAGGAAAACTACAGCTACGCCGGCGTGATCGAGGCGCTCTCCGGCGCGCCCTTTGACGTACACTTCATCAGCTTTGAGGACATCAAGAACAACCCGGCTATCCTGGATGACCTGGATGTCATCATCAACGTGGGTGACGCGGACACCGCGCACACCGGCGGTATCTGGTGGGAGGACGTGGAAGTGGCTGCCCGCATCCGCCAGTATATCGCCCAGGGCGGCGGCTTCATCGGCGTGGGTGAGCCGGCAGGCCACCAGTACCAAGGCCGCTACCTGCAATTGGCGGGCTTAATGGGCGTGGAGAAGGAGACCGGCTTCACCCTGAACTATGACAAATACAACTGGGAGGAGCACAAGGACCACTTTATCTTAGCGGACGCGAAGGAAGCCCTCAACTTTGGCGAGCGCAAGCCCGGCATCTATGCCCTGCCCGGCGCCCAGGTGCTGTGCGCGGACAACAAAGAGGTGCAGCTGGCGGCCAATGAGTGTGAGAAAGGCCGCAGCGTGTACATCAGCGGTCTGCCCTATGACTTCAACAATGCCCGCTTGCTGCACCGGGCCCTGCTCTGGGCCGCGCGGCGGGAGGATTTACTGCACACCTGGTTTTCCAGCAACCCCAATGTGGACGTGCACGCCTATGTGAAAAACGGCAAGTACTGCGTGGTGAACAACACCTACGAGCCCCAGGAAACCCGGGTGTACCGCGGCGACGGCAGTGTGATGGTATTGGCGCTTCAGGCCAATGAAATCAAGTGGTATCAGATTTGATTTAACATAACGTATCAACCAACAGTGAGCCCAGAATTCGGGCTTATTTTTATATTCAAAATAATTTTGCGAAACCTGTTGACAGGAAGGCTATCTTGCATTGCCATGTAGTCGCTACCTTGCATTGCAAATTAGCGAAGGGAGGGAGGACATGATCCCATCACAGATGTGGAAGGGCATTCTGGACGGCTGCGTGCTCAAGGTCATCAGCCGCGAGGAAACCTACGGGTATGAGATCTCCGAAGCCTTAAAGGCCTTTGGGTTTACGGAGATTGCCGAGGGCACCATCTACCCGCTGCTTTTGCGCCTGGAGCGCAACGGGCTGATTGCCGCCACCTACCGCGAGTCGCCGGTCGGCCCCAGACGCAAGTATTTTTCCATTACGGACGCCGGTTTAACCGAACTTGCTACCTTTTATAACAGCTGGACGCAACTGGCCAGTGCCATTGAAACCTTATTTGAAGGAGGAGCACAAAATGCATCCCAAAGCCAAAGCGCTCAATAAACTCAACAACCAACTGGACAAACAGATTTCAAAAGAAAACCAACCCCTCTTTACCGACATGATGGTCTACCTGCGCGGCGCTGACATCAGCGAGGTGGACCAGGAGCTGGTGCGGCGCGATATGACGGAGATGGTCCTCTCCGCCCAGGCGCGGGGCGAAGGCCTGGAGGATTTGATCAAGGGCGATTACAAGGCCTTTTGTGATGAGATCATCGCCAGCCTGCCCAAGAAGACACCCAAACAAAAGTGGATTGACGCCCTGGACATCACCTTCATGGCGCTGGCCATCCTGCTGCCCATCCTCACCCTGCTGTCAAAGGACTTCATCACCATGATGGGGGATGTGTTCGCCGGGCGGCCCAATGACCTGATGATGCCCATCACCCTGGGACAGGCGCTGGCCATCGGCTTTATCCTGCTGGCCTCCCTGCTCATCATCCGATTCATCACCAAAACCGCGTTTAACATTGAAACCACCTGGCACAAGGTGCTGCTGGGCTTGCTGGCGGGCCTGGTCTTCGCGGGCATCTTCCTGCTGCTCATCAGCTTAAACCACATTGTGCTGTTTTCCCTGCACATCCTGGTGATTCTGGGCATTTCGCTGGCCTTCTACCTTGTGCACAAGGTGCTGGAGCGGATGTAGGCAATTGTAAGGAAAATGTAAGGAAACCGTCAAAAATGCGTAACAAAGCGCCGGTGAGGTATACTCATAACGCAAGCATACCTTGCGAAAGGAGTGTCAGAGAACCATGAAGAAAACCTTCAGTATCCTGCTCGTCCTCACCCTGCTGCTGGGCATTGTGCCCGTCATCGCGATGGAAACGAGCCCCGCTGGCCCGCCCACTTTTGACGTTAAAACGGTGATTGTGCCGGATCAGTTGTCTGTGTACCAGAACCAGGAGGTGGTCTTTACCGCCACCACCACCTATACCTCCAACAAATCAGAAAACCAGGAGCTGCATTTTGTGTCCGATCGCTGGAGCGGCGTTGATGTGACGACCGAAGCGGTTGAAACCCAACTGGAGATTGACGCCAAGGACGCAGCCAACCCCAATGAGAAACAGCGCGCCTTTGTCTCCACCGCAAGCCTGTCCTTTGAGGGCATGGAGCCGGGCGATTATGATGTCATCCTGCGCTATGAGATTACCCTGCAGCATGACAATTCCGGCAAGCGCACCTATTACACCACCGCGGAGACAGCCATCATCACCATTACTGTGATGGAAGGCCAGGCCGATGAGGAAGCGGAATCGCAGCCCGAGGGCACCCCGCTCAACCATGGCCAGATCGTGTCCGCCTGGGCGCACTGGAAGCAAACCAAGGGCAACAAAAACTTCCGCCCCGGCGGCCCCGGCGTGTACCGCTCCCTGGTGTGGTACAAGACCCAGGTGGAATACGGCACCTTCTACACCCAGCAGGAGGTGTGGGACTACCTGGACAGCATCTATGAGCCCGCCCCGCGGGAGATGAAACAAAAGAACCCCAACAAGGGCCCCGGCAACAACAACGGCAAAGGCAAATAACAAATCCACTTAAACAACCGGCCCCTTCCAACAGCGGAAGGGGCCGGTTGTTGTGAAAAAGGAGTTTTAGGCGCCAATGCCCCAGAACAGCCAGACCAGCACATAGCCTGAAACCACGGCCAAGAGGGTAAAGGGGATGGAGATGCGCATGAAGTCCCAATTTTTAACCTCGTAGCCGTTTTTGCGCAGGATGCCCAGGCTGGTGATGTTGGCGGAGGCGCCAATGGGCGTGATGTTGCCGCCCAAGGTAGCGCCCACCAAGAGGCCAAAGTACATCACCGTGGGGTGCACGCCCAGGTGGCTGGCGATGACGGCTGTTACCGGCAGCATGGTGGCCACATAGGGAATGTTGTCAATGAAGGCGGAGAAGAGCACGGACGCCCACACAATCATGGTGTAGGCGACAAACACGTTGCCGTCGGCAAAGCTGGCGAAGGCCTTGCCAATTTCCTCCACCACGCCGGCTTCGGAAATGCCCGCGATGACAACAAACAGGCCTGTGAGCAGCAGCAGGGTAAAAAAGTCAATCTCTGCCAGGGTTTCCTTGAGGGATTTAAGCGGGTTGCCGCTTTTGATCATTTCCCGGATCAGCCCAATCACCATCAGGGACATGCAGATGATGCCATTGGTGGTTTCGGGCTTCTGGCTTTGGGGGATGAAGGAGGCCAAAATCAGCAGCAGCACGGTGCCGCCCAAGAGGAGGGAGGGGAAGTAGTCCGTCACCGGGGTGCGCTCCTGCGCGGTGACGCGCTGGGTCAGCTTGCGGAACTCCACCAATAAAACGAGCGTCGCCATCAAAGCGCCGATCTGCACGATGAAAAACAAGCCAGGCCTGCCCTCGTAAAAGAAGAAATCCAGGAAGTTCATGCCGGTCTGCTTGCCCAGCAGGATGGTGGTGGTGTCCCCCACCAGGGTGGCCGCGCCCTGCAGGTTGCTGGCGATGGAGATGGCGATGATGGGCGAGACGGGGGAGATGCGCAGCTTGTGGCTGACCACCAGCGCCACCGGGGCCACCATGAGCACGGTGGCTACGTTGTCCACAAAGGCGGAAATGAGGCCGGAGAACAGCGACAGCGCGATGATGACCCATTTGACGTTGGGCATTTTGTCAATAATCACGTCCGCCATCAAGGAGGGCATGCGCGATTTGATGAAGAAATACACGGTGCCCATGGTGCCCGCGATCATCATGATGACGTTCCAGTCCACCGCGCCCGGCACGCGGGAGATGGGCAGGATGCCCAGCGCGACAAAGAGGGCGGCGGACAGCAGGGCGATGTAGGCGCGGTACTTGGGGAAAACCAGCAGCGCCACATAGGTGATGAGGAAAAGCACCAGGGCCAAGACCATAAAAAAAACCTCCAGGGAACAGTTTGTGCAATTATAACACACTTAAATAGGCAGCGCATTCATTGACGCTGCCTAAAGCCGGAATTTTTCGAATGCTGTTTGCGTTCATTCATGTGTTCAGTATAATGAACACAATATTTTTATCCTGTTGACCGGACGAAAGGAACCCCATGGGCCAGAACAACAAGCAGAAAAAGGGGCGTTTGCGCGCCGCACTGGGCTTCATCACACAAATCATCATTGGCGGTGTCATTGGCTATTTTGTCGGCGCGCAGGTTGACCAGACCGGTTTGTTTGGCCTGCCTCTGCCTGAAAAACTGATCGCGCTGGCGCTGATGCTGCTGGGCGTTATTGCCTTGCTGATGCTGGTCATCATCATCCACGAGGCGGGGCATCTGGTGTTTGGCCTGCTGTCAGGCTACCGCTTTGTGTCCTTCCGTGTGATGAGCCTGATGTGGATCAAGCGGGACGGGCGCCTGCGCTTAAAACGCCTGACCTTGGCCGGCACCGGCGGCCAGTGCCTGATGGCGCCGCCCGAGATGGTAAACGGCCGCTTCCCGGTGGTCCTCTACAACCTGGGCGGCGCCATCATGAACCTTTTGAGCGTGCCGGTCTTTCTGGGGCTGTGGTTTTTAGTCAGGGGCGTTACCTGGCTTGCCTTTTTGACAGCGATGGGGGCAGCGCTCAGCCTGGCGACCGCCCTGTTCAACGCCATTCCGCTCAAAACCAAACTGATCAGCAACGACGGGCACAACGCCCTTGAATTGGGCAAAAACCCGCAGGCCCTTCGCGCCTTCTGGCTGCAGCTGACCATCAATGCGTACCTGGTGGAGGGCGCGCGCCTGCGCGACTTGCCGGAAGAGTGGTTTGTGTTGCCCAGCGAGGAGGACATGCAAAACGGCCTCGTCGCTTCCCTTGGGGTGATATGCGCCAACCGCCTGATGGATGAGCGCCGCTTTGCGGAAGCGGACCGGTTGATGGCGCACTTGACGGCAGGGCCTTTTGCCGTTGCCGGCCTCCACCGCGGGCTGATGATGTGCGACCGGATATATTGTGAATTAATCGGCGAAAATCGGCTGGACGTGATTGACGCGATGATGAGCCGCCAGCAAAAGAAGTTGATGAAGGCCATGGGCAAGTTTATCACCGTCGCGCGCACGCAGTACGCGCTGGCAGTTTTGAGGGATCAGGACGGCAAGGCGGCGGTCACATGGAAGGCGCGCTTTGAGAAGATCGCGGCGTCCTCCCCCTACCCCGGGGATACAGCAGGGGAGCGGGAATTGGTTGCGTTAGTCGAGCAGAAGGAATAAAAAATGTCACATAAAACCGCCTCCATGATGTTGGCTCATGGAGGCGGCTTGTTATTGAATCAGGTGGTTTTAGTACCTTAGAATCGCGGAATAATCCAATTCAAGTGGCCTGTCCTTGGGGTTGACCACCAGGATGTCCGCGCCGCCCACAAGCGCGTGGTCCACCACTTCGGCCATGGCGTCCAGCTGGTCCTCCTTGATGTCGTCCACCGCGACCAGCTTGCCGATGCGGCCTTCCCGCGCGGCGGTCAGCATGTCACCCAGAACCGTCGCGGCCTTGCCGCCGGACCTGGCGTTGTTTAACTCTGTGGCGAGCAAGCCCAACTCGCGCACCTCCAGCGGGCGCATGATGGCGGTGACTTCCTTTAGGATGGCCTTGTCATCCATCGCGTCCAGGGGCTTTGGAATGGTGCCGTCCAGGTATTTCTGGTCGCCCATGATCTGCCGGAAGTGGGCGATGTTCTCGGTCGTGCCGGCTAAGATAAAGTGCATGCCCGTCTCCTTGTGCAGCCGGGTGAAGGAATCGGCCAGGTAGCGGAAGTACTTGCCCCTGTCCTTCTCCACCTCCTCCGGCCGGGCGCGGTGGCCGTAGTGCATGCCGGCCTTGCCGCCAAAGCCGCCCACGCGCAGGTTGGCGTTGGCGTCAAAATCATCAAACAATTCGGGGAAGGACTGCTTGATCTCCGGCGTGGCCACCTGGCTTGAACCCAGCGGGTTGACCAGGTACATGGAGAAGCGGTCCCGGCTTAAATCCACCAGGTAGACATAGCCCAAGATCTCATCCAGGTGGAAGAGGGGCAGCAGGTGGAAGTGCTTGCCAAACTTGTGCAGGTCCTTCACGCTGTGCTGCAGCTGGAAGACCTCCATCCGGTCACCCGCCGCCAGGACCACGATGCCTTCCTGCGTATGCTCCCAGAAACTCTGGTCGTCATGCAGCCGCTCCATGGCCTTGATGGCGCCTTCCCAATCGCGCCGCGGGATGGGGCTGTCGATTAATTGACGCTGCAAATCCTGCACCGCGTTTTTATAATTGATGGGGTCCGCCCGGTTGTCCGGGTGCGCGCGGTGGGTTTTGAGGTGCAGCGAAATCTTTGGCCCCTCCTGCTCCCTTGCGTATCCCAAAAAATCATTCAATTTGCGGATATCAATCATGTCTGATCCTCCTTATATTTAATACTAAACGCCCTCGCTAACGCTTTCATGAGCCGGTTCTTTTTCGCCTCCGCGTTGTCTTGTTCAGTCAACGTAGCGCTGCGGCTACGCCTCCTTCACTCGACTTAGCGGAGACAAAAAATTCCTCGGCTCCTGTTTGCGTTAACTCGCGTGTTTAGTATTTTGTAAACTATCGCATAAGCTAACGCTGTGCCTAAAAGGAGTATAACCAAAAACCCGGCGGAATAATCAGAACGGCTGGGGGCGCTTGTATAAACGAAGTTTTGCCTTACAATTGGCGGACCATGACGTAATAATCCGGGTGCTCGGTATGCACAGTAAAGCCCGCGTTTTGGTACAGTTTGCAGGCATCATTCTCTTTTTGAACGGACAGGGACACCTGTTGATAGCCTTTGTCTTTTAGGTGTGCCAGCATTGTCCGCAACAGGCTCGTGCCAATGCCGCGCCCCCTGTATTGTGTGAGGACGGACATGGACAAGGAGGGCGTTTCATCATCCACATGTCCATAATCCCGCATGATGCGCGTCCAGACGGCGCCCACAATCTGGTGATCAACCAGCGCGATAAGGCAGGTGTCGTCGGGGCGCTCACCAAAGCGATCGATATACATCGCGACCTGCGGGTGCCGCAGAATGGTCCGGGGCGGCGCGTCCACGCCCTTTGGCACAAAAATGGCCTGGTAGAGGAACTCCTCCAGCACAGGGTATTCATCAGGGCGGATTTCACGGATGAAGTGGCTCACGCGTTTTCCTCCCCGCGCAGAATCGCGTACCAGTACACATCAGCCCAGTTGCCATCCGGGCCGCGGGTGTGCTGGCGGAAATGGCCTTCCTGCCGCATGCCCAGTTTTTTCATCAGCGGGACGGATTTGTGGGGGTCGATTGTCTCGGCACAGATTTTGTGTAGGTACAATGTGTCAAAACCATAGCGGATGATGGCGCAAGCCGCTTCAAAGGCGAAGCCAGACCGCCAGTAGGATTGGTTGAAGATCCAGCCCATCTCAAAGATGCCCTGCTCCTCACGCGGCAGCTGTTTAAACAGGAGATGGCCGATGACCCGCTGCTCATCCCGCTTCACCACGGCGAAGGCGATGTTCTGCCGAATAAAACTGGCCAGCATGTCTTCCGTCTTTTGCAGGGTATACGGCGGCTCGCACTGCGCCATCACCACCGGGTTAGAAAAAATCTGAAAGGCGTCCGGCACATCCGCCATGGTGTAAGGGCGGATGAGGAGGCGGTCTGTCGTGAGGGGCGAAAAATTAGTCAGGATTTATTCCTCCGTTCATGCTGCATGCTCAAATGATACCGCAAGAATAATCACAAGTACATATAAATGCAATTCACTACGACACTGCCAGATGACACGCCATGCTACTGCATGGACTGATGTGTCTTCAGCCTCAGCCCATCATTTCTCGGTAGTCCCGCAGCGTGCGTTCACGTCCTGACGGGGTCAGCCGAAGGACGCCGCCTTCAATTTCCAACTGCTTGGCGCGGGAAAGGCGTTGCACGATGCGCTGCGTGTAGTCAAGGTCCCATTTCAGGTGGTGCTGCAGGGTGTCCATGCCGGCTTCCTCGCGCTCATTTGATGAACCTTCATGGTTGTACAGGTGGAACAAAAGCGTACTTTCTGCAAAGGTAACGCGCTGCGCCCTGCGCTGGTACATAGCGCTGATCAAGCCGCGCTCTGGTGCGATGAGGAAGACCAAAAAGAATGACAGCCCTGTCATTACTGCCATGCTGCCTGCAATGGATACGTCAAAGAAGGCGGCTGTCTGGAAGCCCAATAAGGCATTGAGCGCGCCATACAAGGCAGATAGAAGCATCATCCGCTTCAAGTCGTTTGTGAGCAGATAGGCTGTAGATGGCGGGCCAATCATGAAGGCAACCACCAAAACAGAACCCACAGCCTCAAAAGCGCCCACAGTGGTGAGGGAGACCAGCATCATCAAGGCGTAATGTAACATGACCGGCGCGAAGCCCAACACCGCTGCCAACAGCGGATCAAAGGTAGCTAGCTTCAACTCTTTGAAGAAGATCAGGATAAACATTGCGTTGAGGAACAGGAGAAAGCCGGCTGTGTAGATGGATTTGGCGCCGATGTCCTTGCCGAAGAGAATCAGGCGGTCAAAGGGAGCGAAAGCCAATTCGCCCAGCAGCACAGCATCCGTGTCCAGGTGGACGGAGCCCGCATAGCGGGTAATGAGGATGATGGCGATGGAAAACAGAAGTGGGAAAACGATGCCTATGGCGGCGTCCCCGCCCATCAGGCGAGTTCGGCTTAGTGTTTCTGTCAGCCATACCGTGCCAACGCCCACAAGCGCCGCGCCCCAAAAGAGCAGGGGAGATTTGAGGTCGTGGGTCATAAAGAAAGCCAGCACAATGCCCAGCAGGATGGTGTGGGTGATGGCGTCTGACATCATGGACATTTTTCTCAGTACCAAAAAGACTCCAGGCAGGGCGCAGGTGACAGCGACCAGGACAGCGATTACCTGGATTTCAAACTGGGGTGACATCCGCATTTCCTCCCTTCTTCCGGCTGCGCCGGTTGCGCAGGCGCATCACAGCCTGGGCCAGTACGCCGCGCCCAGGCGCGAACAGCAGACTGATGACTGCGAACATATTGATGGCTACCACAATCGCGGGCCCTGTGGGCATTTTGGGAAGGAGGGAGCTAAACACGGTGCCGATTACGCCGGCGGCCGCGCCAAAGATGGCCGACAACATCACCATGCCCACAATTTGTTGGTCCATTGACGGGCGGCTACGGCTGGTGTGATAAGCATGGCGCTCATCAAAATGACGCCAACAGTCTGCAGCCCCACGATAATGGCCAGCACAATCATGGCGGATATCAAGACCTCCAGTTTGCGCGGCGAGAAGCCCAGGCTCTGCGCATAATCCGGGTCAAAGGTGGACAGCTTCAGCTCCTTCCAGAATACGGTGGTGAGTACAAACAGCACCCCGCCTGTCACCAGCATGATGACCAAGTCGCGAAAAAGCAGCGTAGAGGCCTGTCCAAAGATAAAGCGGTTTAGCCCGGCCTGATTAGCGTTGGGCTGCTTCTGAGCATAGGTTAACAGCACCAGCCCCAAACCAAAGAAGGCGGACATCATCAAGGCTAATGCGCTGTCAAACTTGAGCCGCGTTCGCTTGGCGACACTGAGCATGAAAAAGGTGGCGAGAAGCCCTGTGATGGTGGCGCCTGCGAGTAGCAGCTCTGTATTTTTGGTGCCAGTGGTTAAAAAGGCCAGGACCACTCCGGGCAGCGCGGCGTGAGACACCCCGTCACCTAGCAGGCTTTGTTTGCGCAGCACGGCGAAGGTACCCATGACGCCAGAAATTATGCCCATCAGGAGAGAGCCTGTCGCCACCATCAGGAAGGTATAGTCTGAAAATAAGTCAAGAATCCGGTTCATCTTAAGCTTCCTTTGTGAGAAGCCCGCCCGCGCTGCGATAGGTGCGGTTGAGGTTCTCTTCCGTAAACACTTTATCAACGGGTCCAGCATCCACAATCTGTACATTGATCAGCGTTACCCAGTCAAAATACTCCTTCACCGTCTGCAGATCATGGTGCACAACCACGACGGTCTTGTTGTTCTTGCGCAATTCGCGCAGCAGGGAAACTATGGCGCCCTCGGTGCGAGCGTCTACACCCTTGAAGGGCTCGTCCATCAGGTAGATCTCCGCCTGCTGCACCAGAGCACGGGCAAGGAACACCCGCTGTTGCTGGCCGCCGGACAGCTGGCTGATTTGCCGGCGCTCGTAGTCAGCCATGCCCAATTTGTGCAGGGCTTCACGTGCCATGAGAATATCACTGCGCGTGGGACGGCGGATCCAGCCCAAATGACCATATCTGCCCATGCTGACCACATCCAGCACCGTGGCTGGAAAATCCCAGTCTACACTGCCGCTTTGGGGCACATAGGCGATAAGGTTGGAGCTTGGTTTCGCGCTGCCATCGGGCATGAAGCGCACCATCCCAGACGCAGTTGGCAACAAGCCCAACACCGCTTTGATCAGGGTCGTTTTTCCCGCACCGTTGGGGCCGACAATCGCCATGATCTGTCCCCTGGGGATCTGCAAATCTATATCCCAAAGCGCGGGCTTGGCGTCATAGGCGACGGTGAGATCCTCCACCTCAATCGCAAACTGCTGGTTGAACTTGTTCATGGCTTTCTCCTTAATTATCTTAATGCGTCCACAATGGTGTCGATATTGGCTTGAACGGTTGTGATGTAGGTGTCGTTGCCAGAGGTTTCGTCGCCCAGGGAATCGGAATAGAGTTCGCCGCCGATTTTCACTTCAAAGCCACGTGATTTGACAGCAGCCTGCAGCGCCTCGATGGTTTTGGTGGGCACGGAGGACTCCACAAAGATGGCTTTGATCTGCCGCTTTACGATGAAGTCCGCTAGGTTGCTCACATCGGCCGTGCCGGCTTCCGCCACCGTGCTGATGCCCTGCAGGCCACGCACCTCAATGCCGTAGGCGCGTCCGAAGTACTGAAAGGCGTCATGTGCAGTAATCAATACGCGCTGATCTAAAACTAGTTCTCCGATCCTCATTTTGATATAGGTATCCAGCTCCTCCAGTTTCATCAGATAGTTGTTAAGGGTATTACGGTAGTATAGCGCGTTGCTTTGATCCAGTTTGCTCAATTCCTGGGTGAAGTAGCGCGCGGCGTCCATCCAGAGCGATACGTCAAACCAGAAATGGGGGTCGGGTACACCGGCGTCTTCCTCATCAAAGAGCAGCTTTGTTTTGTCCAACCCGTCCTCGATGCTGATTATGGCATGGTCGCGCTCGCCCAGGGCTTCGAACACGTCGCCCATCTTGCCCTCCAGGTGCAGGCCGTTGAACACAATCACATTGGCCTCCTGCATGCGCATGACATCGCCAGCGCTGGCCTGGTAGAGGTGCGGATCAATGCCTGGGCCCATCATGCCTGTCACCAGGACATGCTCTCCACCTATTACGCGGGCTAAATCTGCCAGCATGGTGGTGGTCGCGACGATGTTAAGTTGTTTGTCCTGCGCGATTACCGCGCCTGGGGTCATAATGGTCAGCAGCAACGCCAGCGTTAATAGTGCAATCATTCCTTTAGTTTTCATGGGTAACTCCTTCAAGTTAATGTATTCAGCCGATGCTTTGTGCAAAAGCTGCGGCTGGTTGGGTTTGTGCCCAAAAGTTTAGGTACTCCATTTGAGTTAGATGCATCTAACTTGAGTATGCACTATCTTTTTTAATTGTAAACAAGTTTTCGAAAGAAGAGCGCATGCGTGGATTGCATGCGCTTAGGCTAACGGTAGGGACTTATGTTATTTCAGAGCTTCGCCCAGCGCTCGGCATTTGGCCAGGTCGTCCGCTTCCGGCTCCAGGTGGCAGATCAGGCCATCCGCGACCAGCTTGGCGCCCAGGGCTTCGCAATCAGCCTGCCACAGGCGCATCCACTCGCCGTCTCCCCAGTCGTAGGAGCCAAACAGGGCCAGCTTTTTGCCGGACAGCAGGGATTTGCAGGTTTCAAACATGGGGGCAAAGGAATCGGCCTCCAGCTCCTCCGCGCCCATGGAGGGGCAGCCAAAGGCAATGCCCTCATAGTCCGCCAGCTTGTCGGCGGTGAATTCGTCAGAAGTGAACAAGTCCGCGCCGGCCGCCTTCGCGACCTCCTGCGCCATGGCTTCGGTGTTGCCGGTGGAGCTCCAGTAAACAACTGCGTATTTTGACATGAATGGTGAATCCTCCTGTTTGTTGTGGTTTTACGCGGACACGGTCAGCCGGGATACGGGCTGGCCGGCGCGGTAGCAGCGCAGGTAGACCTGGCTGCATTTTTTGAACAGCTCAAAGCGTTTTTGGGTGCGGTCGGCCTGGTCATAGATTTTCCAGTAGCCCTTGGCCAGGTAGTTTTGGCCGCCATGCGCGATAAAGCCCCGCACGTCCGCCAAGGGGTAGTCCAAAAACACACCCAACTCGTGCGGGAACTCGTGCTTGTCCCGAAAGTGCGCGGCCAGCTGGCTTAAGGTATGGTCCAGATCGTCCAGCCTGTCATAGCCAAGACTAATGAGGAACTGGGCAACCTGGGGATCATCCAGGGTGCGCCTGAGCATCTCCGGCCGGTAGACGTAGATTTGGTTGGCATAGCTGCAGCGGCACAGCACGCGCGCCGCCAGGCCCTTGTGGCCCAGGTCTTCCATCAACTCGTCCAGGATGTGCGCCCAGCGCTCGGTGGGGTGGTTGCGGTAGCAAAACAAGCTGCCGGCTTTGTGCCCGGCCAGGGTGGCCGCGCAGTAGGTGATCAGCGACTCGGTAAAGTCAGCTCGAATGGTGGTGGTCATCTGTCTGGTGGTGGTCCTCCTGTCTGTTTGCTATATGTACATTGTGGTTAAGGTGTGGTAAGGCTGCCAGCGATGGCATCCGCCAGGGCGTTTAACTGGTTTTCCTGCACGGGCGTGAGGGCGGAGTGGATGTCCAGGATGTCCGGATGCAGCCGCATATCCTTCATCCTGCTGACCAACTCCGTCATCACCTCGCCCGCGGCGGGCGCCCAGGAGCCATTGGCGATGAGCGCCACATCCCGGTTTTGCAAATTGAGCGCGGCTAAATCGCGCAGCAGCGCCTCCATGGGCGCGTACAGGCCCAGGTTATAGGTGGGCGCCGCGAACACCCAGTGGCTTAGGCGGAAGGCCTGCGCCACGATGTGGGAGACATGGGTTTTGGATACATCAAACAGGCGGATGGGTTTTACACCCTGTTCTGACAGGCGGGCCGCCAGCCTGTGCGCGGCCTGCTCCGTGTTGCCGTACATGGAGCCGTAGGCGATGAGCACGCCGCGCTCCTCCGGGGTATAGCTGCTCCACAGGCTGTATTTATCCAGCATGAGTTTCAAGTCTTCCCCGCGCAGCACAGGCCCGTGCAGCGGGCAAACCTGGTTGATGGTGAGCTTTGCGGCCTTTGCCAGCGCGCGTTGCACCTGGGCGCCGTATTTGCCCACAATGTTGGTGTAGTAGCGGCGGGATTCGTCCAGGTACAGCTCCCGGTAATCATCCTCATCACAAAACAGGGCGCCGGTAAAGCCGCCGAAGGTGCCAAAGGCATCCGCGGAGAACAGTGTGCCTGTTGTTTGCTCGTAGGTGAACATCACCTCGGGCCAATGCACCATGGGCGCCATCAAAAACTGCAGGGTATGCGCGCCCAAGGACAGGGTGCTGCCCTCCTTGACCGGGAGGGTGTTGGTGAGCAGGCCGTCGCCATAAAACTGGGTGATCAACTGAAAGGTCTTGGCGTTGCCTACCAGGGTCAGCCCCGGGTACAGGCGCAGCAGGGTATCGATCTGATCGCAGTGGTCCGGCTCCATATGGTTGATGACCAAATAATCAAGCCCGCGGCCATCCAGCGCCGCCTTGATATTGTCCCAAAACTCCCGCGCGATGGCCGCGTCCACCGTGTCAATGAGCGCGGTTTTCTCATCCTTGATCAAAAAAGAGTTGTAGGTGACCCCGTCAGTTAAGGGAAACAGGTTTTCAAACAGGGCCAGCCGGCGGTCGCTGCCGCCAACCCAGATGATGTCTTTGGTTAATTGCCGAAGCACTGCCATGGTGATGCCTTCTTCCTTCATTCTCATCCGCTTGTTAGCGAAAACTAACAGGCAACCATAGACTACTCCCAATCACCGGAATTGTCAAGGAGACCGCGGGGTAAGCGGGCGCTATTTCTTAAATAAAAAAGCCCATGAGCGGGCTTATTTGAAAAACTGGGCCTGGCGCGCTTAGCCCGCCAGGATATGGTCGCGCAGGGCCTGCTCGTCCTTGATGATGATGACGTGGTTGCCCTCAAAATCCACATAGCCCAGGTCCTTGAACTCGCCCAGCTTGCGGGTGATGCTCTCACGGGTCAATCCGGCGTAGCTGCCCAGCTCCTCACGGTTGAGGTTCAATTCCACCCGCATGCCTTCCTCCGTCTGCGTGCCGTAGCGCGCGGCCAGGCGCAGCACCAGTTCCGCCACCTTCATGCCCGCGTTGGTGGCGTACAGGCGGGTCATCAACTCCTCCGCCCAGCGGATACGGTCATAGCTTTTTTCCAGGATCTGCTGCAGGATTCTGGGGTTGGGCAGGCACACGCGGTCAAAGAAGGCCTTGGACATCGTGCAGATGACGGCATCCTCCAGCGCCTGGCCATTGTAGAGGTACTGGTGCCCCTTGAGCAGGTTGAGGCCGCCCACAAAGTCGCCCGGGCTGTAGATGTACATGATCTGCTCGCGCCCGTCAGGCGTGTGGGTAAAGATCTTGAACTGCCCTGCGCAGCAGATGAAGAGCCGCCCCGCGCTGTCCCCGCTTTTGAAGATAAAATCGCCCTTTTTGACCCGTTTGATGGCCACATCCTGGGCCATCTCCTCAAACTCGGACACGCTTAAATGGCGCAAGAGGGGCAGCTTGCGCAGGTCGATGCCCTCCCGGATATAGGGGGAGGCATCGGCGGTGGGGTCCGCTCTAAAATCGGTCTTGCGCTCCATAGCCTCCTGGCTTTCTTTCTGTTGGGGGAAGGCGGGCAGCGGCAGCGGCGTGGGCGTCTGACGCAGCCGCGCCTTAGGCAGGGTTTGCAGGTAGTAGCGGTGGGCGTAGCGCTCCAGCTGTTTTGCCTTGTCCGGGTCCATGGGCGGCACGCCCACCAAGCGGTAGGGGATGCCCAGTTCCGCGTACTTGCCAACGCCCATGGTGTGGTAGGGCAAAATTTCGATCCGGTCAATGAGGAAGGCCAGCGGGCGCACCAATTTGACCAGCTCGCGCATGGCGGCTTCGTTGTCGGTGTAGCCGGGCAGCATGACGTGGCGAATCCACACCTGGCCAGTGAAATCGGCCTTCAGGACGTCCTCAACAAACCGGAGGAAGACCGGGAATGCGCCCTGCACCAGTGATTGGAATGTACCCGAACGGAAGGCCTTGACATCCAGTATCAGCGTATCAACCAGCGGCAGGATCTGGGGGTAGTACTTGGGCTGTCCGAAGCCCGAGGTATCCACCGCTGTTGAAATGCCCTCTTTCTTGAGCAGTTTCAGGCATTCCAGCAGGAACGCGCCCTGGGCCAGCGGCTCGCCGCCGGAGAAGGTGACCCCGCCCTCCTGGCCGTAGTAATTCTTTTGCCGCAGCGCGATGTTGAGCACATCCCGCGGCGTCATCTGCCGGGCGGCGGCGCTGTTCATGGGCTGGGAGTCCGGGTTGTGGCAGTAGGCGCAGCGCAGGGGGCAGCCCTGCAAAAAGAAGATGGTGCGCACGCCCGGCCCGTCCACCAGGCCCATGGTTTCGATGCTGTGGATGTTACCTGTGATTTGCGTTGTTATATCTGCCATGTTTTATACCCGTGTGTGGAAGGTGCGGCTGATGACCTCTTCCTGCTGGTCGCGGGAAAGCTGGTTGAAGCGCACCGCGTAGCCGGAGACCCGGATGGTGAGGTTGGGGTATTTTTCCGGGTGTTCCATGGCGTCCTCCAGCAGCTGGCGCTCCAGCACGTTGACGTTTAGGTGAAAGGCCTTTTGCTTGAAATAACCGTCCAGGATGCCGGCTAGGTACTGTCTTCGGTCAAGCGGATTTTTGCCCAGGCTGTCCGGGATGATGGTAAAGGTGTTGGAGATGCCATCCTGGCACACATGGCAGTAGGGGATCTTGGCGACAGAGTTCAAGGAGGCGATGGCGCCGGACACATCCCGCCCGTGCATGGGGTTGGCGCCGGGGGCAAAGGCCTCGCCCGCCTTGCGGCCATCGGGCGTGGCGCCCGTCTTTTTGCCGTAGACCACGTTGGAAGTGATGGTGAGCAGGGAGAGGGTGTGCTCCGCCCCGCGGTAGGCGGGGTGCTTTTTGAGTTCTTCCACAAACAGCTCGGTGACCTGTACCGCCAGCTCGTCCACGCGGTCATCATCGTTGCCAAAGCAAGGGAAATTGCCTTTGATCTCAAAATCCACCGCGATGCCCTCCTCATTGCGGATGGGACGCACCCTGGCGTATTTGATGGCGCTGAGGGAATCCGCCACGATGGACAAGCCCGCGATGCCAAAGGCCATGTAGCGGTGCACCTGCGCGTCGTGCAGGGCCATCTGGCCTGCCTCGTAGGCGTATTTGTCGTGCATGAAGTGGATGGTGTTCATGGTATCCACATACAGGCCGGCCAGTTTGGCCAACACCTTTTTGTAGTTGTCAAACACAGAATCAAAGGCCAGCACCTCATCCGTAATGGGCGCGATGCCGTCCATGGCCAGGAAGGGCTTGCCGCATGTTTTGTCACGCTTGACCTCATCCCGCCCGCCGTTGATGGCATACAGGAGGGCCTTGGCCAAATTGGCGCGCGCGCCGAAGAACTGCATCTCTTTGCCGATGCGCATGGCGGACACGCAGCAGGCGATGGCGTAGTCATCGCCGTAGATATCGCGCATCAAATCGTCGTTTTCATACTGGATGGAGCCGGTCTTTATACTTAACTTGGCGCAGTATTCCTTGAAATCCTGCGGCAGATTCTGCGACCACAGCACCGTCATGTTGGGCTCGGGCGCGGGGCCCAGGTTGGTCAGGCTGTGCAAAAAGCGGTAGGTGGTGCGGGTGACCAGGGTGCGGCCGTCCGTACCCATCCCGCCCAAGGACTCCGTCACCCAGGTGGGGTCGCCGGCGAACAATTCGTCATACTCCGGCGTGCGCAAATGGCGCACCAGGCGCAGCTTGATGATGAGCTGGTCAATCAGCTCCTGCGCTTCTTCCTCGGTAATCAGGCCCGCGTCCAGGTCGCGCTGCAGGTAGATGTCAAGGAAGGCGGTGTTGCGGCCTAAGGACATGGCGGCGCCGTTGTTCTCCTTGATGGCGGCCAGGTAGGCGAAATACAGCCACTGCACGGCTTCCCTGGCGCTTTGCGCGGGCGCCCCAATATCATAGCCATAGCGCGCGGCCATTTGTTTCATGGCCAACAGGGCGCGGATCTGTTCGGACAATTCCTCCCGCAGGCGGATGCGCTCATCGGTGGCGGGGCCCAACTCCCGCGCGATTTCCTGTTGTTTTTCCGCAATCAGCCGGTCGATTCCATACAGCGCCACGCGGCGGTAATCCCCAATGATGCGGCCGCGGCCGTAGGCATCCGGCAGCCCGGTCAGAAGGCCCGCTGAGCGCGCCCTGCGCATGTCCTGGGTGTAGGCGTCAAACACGCCTTGGTTGTGCGTTTTGCGGTACTTGGTAAAGTCATGCAATTCCTGCGCCATCTCAAGGCCATAGGCTTTCAGCGCGTTTTCCACCATGCGGAAGCCGCCGTAGGGGTTCATGATGCGGCGCATGGGCTTGTCCGTCTGCAGGCCCACCACCACCTCCTTGTCCTGGTCCAGATAGCCCGGCTCAAAGGCGTCAATGCCGCTGAAGCGGTCCAGCGCCACATCCACCTGCCCGGTTTTGATCTGCTGTTGCATCAGGCTGTTGGCCTGATCCCACAGGGCACGGGTTTTTAAGGAAGCCTCTGTTAAAAAGGCCTCGTCCCCTTCATAGGGTGTGTAGTTTTGCTGGATAAAATCGCGCACATCGATGTGATCACACCAGGCGCCTTGTTTAAATGCTTTGCGTTGTGCCATCTTCCTTCATCTCCTTGTCATTGTACAAGGTGAGTATAGGAAGGATGGGGCCTGCTGTCAGTGATTTGAATCACTGACAGCGCCGGGATGGCAGGCGCTTTGATTGGCGCAGCCGGAACAGCCCGCGCACATGCCGCCCTTTGTCTTCCTGGCGCGGATCATAGCAAAGAGCGCCAGGCCTGCCAGGATGAGGATGATGCCGCCGATAATTATATCGCCCATATGTGCCCTCCTTTAGGCCTGCGCTGCCGCAAGTTCAGCGCGGTGGGGTTTGCGAAACAGCAAGTAGAGGATGAGAAGCAGAAGCAGGATGGCGGCAGTGGTTCCCACTGTAAAGCCGCCCTGGGGCAGGATGCCCAATTGGTAAATGATGAGGGAAACAGTGTAGGCCAGCGCGGTCTGGAAGCCCACCGCGAAAGCGGTCCACCTGATGTTGTTCAATTCCCGGTGCATGGCGCCAATGGCGGCAAAGCAGGGCGCGCACAGCAGGTTGAAGGCCAGGAAGGAGAGGGCAGACAGCTGCGTGAAGTGCGCGGCAATCGGCGCCAAATCAGTAAACGCGCCCGCTTCCACGAGGTCCAGCGCGCCTTCGCCCACGCCGTAGAGCACGCCAAACACGCTGACGACCTCCTCCTTGGCGACAAGACCCAGCACAGTAGCGACGGTGTTTTGCCAGTTGCCAAAGCCCAGGGGCACAAACAGGGGAGCGACCAAGCCGCCCAGCCAGGCTAAGACGCTGTGGTCCATATCCTCTACCATAGCCAGACGCCCGTCCACCACGCCGTAGGATTTCATAAACCAGATGACGATGGCGGAGAGGAGGATGATGGTGCCCGCGCGCTTGATGAAGCTGAAGCCGCGCTCCCACATGCTGCGCAGCACGTTGCCCATGGCAGGCGCGTGGTAGCTGGGCAGCTCCATCACAAAGGGAGCGGGGTCACCCATAAACATGCGGGTCTTCTTTAAGATGATGCCGCTGACAATCACGGCCGCGACACCGATGAAATAGGCCAGCGGGCCCACCCACCACACGTTGCCCATGATGGCGCCGGCGATCAAGGCCACAATGGGCAGTTTGGCGCCGCAGGGGATGAAGGAGGTGGTGATGACGGTCATGCGCCGGTCGCGCTGGTTTTCGATCGTCCGGCTGGCCATGATGCCGGGCACGGAGCAGCCAGAGCCAATCAGCATGGGAATAAAGGATTTGCCGGACAGGCCAAACTTGCGGAAGACGCGGTCCATGATAAAGGCAACGCGCGCCATGTAGCCGATGTCCTCCAGGATGGCCAGGAAGAAGAACAGCACAAACATCTGCGGCACAAAGCCGAGTACCGCGCCCACGCCGCCGATAATGCCCTCAAGCGTTAAGCCCTTGAGCCAGGGTGAGGTATTGAGGCCGTCCAGCCAGCCTTCCACCGCTTGCGGGATGCCGGGGACATTCGCGCCAAAGAGGCTAAAGCCCTCACCAAACAGCTGCTCGTTGGTAAAATCCGTCACCCAGGTGCCCACCGTGGTGACGGAGATAAAATACACCAAAAACATCACAACAATGAAGATGGGGAAACCCAGCACGCGGTTGGTGACCACGCGGTCGATGCGGTCGCTGACGCTCAGCGCGCCCGGTTTGCGCTTTTTGACCACGGACTGTTCCATCAGCCGCTGGATGTAGGCATAGCGCTGGTTGGTGATGATGCTCTCCGCGTCATCGTCCAGGTGCTGTTCACACAAGGTGACCTCATCTTCAATGGCGTCCAGGTCTTCCTGGCGCAGGTGAAGGCCTTCTGTGGCCTTGGTGTCCCGCTCAAACAGCTTGATGGCGTACCAGCGCTTGAGGTGCTCATCCGTCAGCGCGCCTTCATGCTGGCTGCCGTCCGCGTGATGGTGGTGCAAGCCGCCGTGGTGGCGGTGGTTGACCGCTTCCTCGATATGGGCCAGCGTGTGCTCCACCGCGCCGTCAAACACATAGGGCAAACGGGGCAGCGCTCGCGTGTTCGCGGCCTGGATGGCGGCGTCGGTAATCTCCTTCAGGCCTTCGCCACGGAGGGCGGAGATGGACAGCACCGGCACGCCCAGGGCATCGGACAGCTTGCCCAGATCAATGGTATCGCCGCTTTTGCGCACCACGTCGATCATGTTGACGGCCACCACCAAGGGGATGCCCAACTCCAGCAGCTGGGTGGTGAGGTAGAGGTTGCGCTCAATATTGCTGCCGTCCACGATGTTGATGATGGCGTCGGGGCGGTCCGCCACCAGGTATTGGCGGGTGATGACTTCCTCCAGGGTATAGGGGGACAGGCTGTACACGCCCGGCAGGTCCTGCAGGACAACGTCCTTGTTGCCCTTCAGGCGGCCCTCCTTGCGCTCTACCGTGACGCCGGGCCAGTTGCCCACGTACTGCTGCGCGCCGGTGAGGGCGTTGAACAGGGTGGTTTTGCCGCTGTTGGGGTTGCCCGCCAGCGCGATGCGAATGGACATGTGATGATCCTCCTTTTGTGGGTTAGATTAGACTAACTGGATGGTAAAAAATTATTCGATTTCGATGGTTGAAGCGTCCGCCTTGCGCAGGCTGAGCTCATACCCTCGCACGGTCAATTCCATGGGGTCACCCAGGGGCGCCAGCTTGCGCACATGTACCTGCGTGCCGCGCGTTAAGCCCATGTCCATGATGCGCCGGCGCACCGCGCCTTCACCGTGCAGGCGTTTGATGACAGCGGTATCCCCGATCGCTACATCCTTCAGTGTTTTCATAAGTCCTCCTTCAAATCATGATGCGGGCGGCCATGTCGCGGCCCAGCGCCACGCGGCTGCCCTTGAGGCCGATGATCAGGTTGCCGCCCAGGTCGGAAATGACCTGCACCAGCTCACCCACCACAAAGCCCAATTCTGCCAGGCGCGCGCGGGTGGCGTCGTTGCCTGTGATGCGCGTAATCCGCGCGGTCTCCCCAGCCTTCAACAATGTGAGCGGCATCCCGTCCTCCTTGAGTTAAAAATGACTAACCGCAGCGAGTTTAATGTGTCTAACTTTTTCTGTCAAGCCTTTTTTCAAAATTATTTGGGGCTTCTGGCCTGGGGCCTGGAACGGGTACAATGAGAAAAAGGGGGTGGCGGCGTGTCTGTGCATCAATCCGGGGAGGATTACCTGGAGCGCATTTTGATGCTGTCCAGGGAGAAGGGCGAGGTGCGCTCCATCGATTTAGCGCGCGCGCTTTCTGTCACCAAGCCCTCTGTCAGCCACGCCATGAAGCAGCTACGCGAGCGCGGCTACATCACCATGGATGACAACAATTTGATTGCATTGACCCCGGCCGGCCTGGATATCGCGGAGCGCATGCTGGAGCGGCACAGGACGCTGGCCCGCTTTTTGATGAAGTTGGGTGTTTCCGAGGAGGTGGCCTACGCTGACGCCTGTAAAATTGAGCACGACCTGTCGGACGAGAGTTTCCTGGCCATCTGCCAGTTCAGCGAGGAGAGCTGCCCGGTGCACAGGGCCCTTTATCAGCAGCCGGACCAATAAATAAAACTACAACATGAAACGGGATGCCTGGATTGCGGGCATCCCGTTAGAATATCGACAAAGTGTCTGCGGACACTTTGTCGATTTGGAGGAACCGGCGTTTTCGCTTGCGAGCTTTGCTCGCGGTCAGCGAAAATGCGTGGAATGCATTGCTTCGCAATGCCCCGCCCGCCCGGCAAAGCTGGGCGATACGATTTCAGTCAGAGGGCTGTGCCCTCTGAAACTCCCCAGATTCAGATTTAGATTTTAACCCTTCACAGCACCTGCTGATATCCCAACCATGAAATACCGCTGGAAGAGAAAGAAGACCAAAATCACCGGGAGGATGGCGATGGTGGTCATGGCCAGCAGCTGCGACCAGTTGATTTGCAACTGGCCGATGAAATTAGCCAAGGTCTGCTGCACCGTCTGCTTTTTGTTGTCAGTGATGACAATCAAGGGCCAGAGGTAGTCGTTCCAGCGCCACATGAAGGAGAAGATGGTGATGGTGGCGATGATGGGCGCGGACAGGGGCAGGATGATGCGGCGGAAAAGGTACCACTCCTTTGCGCCGTCGATGCGCGCCGCCTCAATCATGGAGTTGGGCAGCGTGACCATGTACTGGCGCGCCAGGAAGATGCCGGTGGGCGTGGCCGCGGGCGGGATGATGATGCCCCAGAGGGTGTTGAGCATGCCCAGCGCCTTCAGTTGCAGATAAATGGGCACGATGATTACCTGCAGCGGGATCATAAGGGTGGACAGCATGGCCACAAAAATGACGCCGCGGCCCGGGAAGATGAACTTGGCCAGCGCGTAGCCCGCCATCACGTTAAACAGCACCGCCAGGATGGTGGAGGTGGTAGCCACAAACAGGGAGTTGAGGAAATAGCGCGGGAAATCCCCCTGGCTGAGCGCCTGGACATAGTTCTGGACGGTGAACTGGGACGGCAGCAGCGTCATGGGGACGCGGAACAACTCCGTTTGCGGCTTGAAGGAGCTGAGCACAATCCACAAAAGCGGAAAGAGGAATAAAAAGGCGAGCAGCACCAGCCCAAGCAGGGGCAGATAGCGGCGCAGGGCGTGGCTATTCATAATCCTGCTCCCCGCCGCCGGACAGCTTGAACTGCACCAGCGTAAACAGGCCGATGATGAGCATCAGCGCGATGGACATGGCGCTGGCGTAGCCCAGGCGGTCCTCCATGAACGCCACCTGGTACACCTGCTGAACAATCAATTTGGTGGCATAGCCCGGCCCGCCGTTTGTCATCACGGTGATGAGCTCATAGGCCTTAAACGCGCTGATGGTGGACAGCACCATCACAACCAGCACCGTGCTTTTAAGCAGCGGTAGCGTGATGTGCCAGAAGCCCTGCGCCCGCCCCGCGCCGTCGATGCGCGCGGCCTCGTACAATTCCCGCGGGATGGCCTGCAGGCCCGAAATCATGATGACCATGTAATAGCCGGCCTGCGCCCAGAGGGACACAAAAATCACGCTGACCATGGCTAAATTGGCGTCCGTCAGCCAGCGGACGCCATCCATGCCCCAGGACCTTAGCAGGTAGTTGATGATGCCCATCTCATCGCCCAGGATGAAGCGCCAGGCGATGCCCACGGTGATCATGCTGAGGAGGGACGGCACATAAAAGGCAGAGCGCAGCGCTTTTTCGCCCGGGCGCTCGTTTTTGTGCAGCAGCATGGCCAGACCCAGGGCGACCAGCGTTAAAAGGGCCACGGTGGCGGCGGAATACACCAGGGTGTTTTTAACGGTGATCCAAAACACGCGGTCGCGGAGCAGCCGCTCAAAATTGCGCAGGCCGATGAACCGGGGCGTTGTAAAGATGCCCCAGTCCATGGCGCTCATCCGCAGGCCCTGGATGGCCGGGATGATGATAAACACCACGAAAATGATGGTGTTGGGCAGCAGAAACAGCAGCGGGGTGCGAATCTGATGAAAATTGCCGCGCGGCCGGCGCGGTTTTTTGTTGAGGGTGTTTTGCATGGCCTCTCCACAGCCCGCTGCCCGCCGGGATCATGCCGGCGGGCAGCGGGAAGGTCGGTCAGTTGGTCATGTCTTTTGATTGCTCGTCAATGGCTTTCACCGCGTCCTCGGGGCTGAGGGCGCCCAGCAGCGCCTGCACCACCTGCTCGCGGATGATGGCGGAGGATTTGCCCACCAGCGGGTTCTTCCACTCATCGGTGGTATAGGTAGGGGTCACCTTCAAATCCTCTGCGAAGGTATCGAAATTTTCCTTGTTGGCGGTGTAGTTCACCTCCGCGTCCAGGCGGGAGGTAAGGTTGAAGGTGTCCGCGCAGTACATGGCGTTGTGTGTGGCGTCAGAGAACCAGGCCATGAGCTTCTGGGCCTCTTCCTTGTGCTTGCTGTCCTTGAAGGAGGCGACAAACTTGCCGCCGGGGACAGAGCTGCGGATCTTGCCTGCGGGGTTTTGCACGGCCATCCACTCAAAGTCCTGGATGTCCTTGCTGTAGCCGTTCACGTTCCAGCTGCCGCCGATGTGCGCGGCCGCGATGCCGCCCTGGAACAGCTCGTTGGCTTTCTCGCTGCCCATCCAGACGGAGGGCGGGATCAATTGCTCATCGTGCATGCGCTTAAACCAGGTAAGCATCTCGATGTTTTCAGGGCGGTCAAACTGGATGGCGGTGAAGTCGTCATTCATCATGCGGCCGCCAAACTGATACAGGATGGTGGAGAAGCGGTGGGGGGTGAAGTCCACAGCCAGGCCGTATTTGATATTGTCATTGGCTTCGATGACCTTGCGGGCTGCCTCCTCCCAGGTTTCCCAGGTCCAGGTTTTGGACAGCTCCTTCACGTCAATGCCGGCCTTGTCAAAGGCGGTCTTGTTGACCAGCATGCCGTTGCCGGTGGCCTCGGTGGGGTA
>DUQZ01000045.1 GCA_012837525.1 Clostridiales bacterium
GTGGCGCGCCCTACAGGATTCGAACCTATGACCTTTTGATTCGTAGTCAAACACTCTATCCAGCTGAGCTAAGGGCGCAGGCGCTGTAGCGACAGCTTACACAGTATAACAAGGAACGGCGCTTCATGCAAGGTTTATTTTTCAACCTTTTTTGCCATTCTGCTGCGCCATCAGCCAGCTGGCGGTGTCCTCGATGGTTTCCTTCAGGCTGCGGGGGTGATAGTCAAGGTCCCGCGCGGCCTTGTTGGAATCAAATTCGCTGTTGGCGCCGATGGTATACAGGGAGTAATCGCTGAACACCGGCTTGACCCGGCGGATTTTGTACATCAGGTTAATGATCGGCATCGCAGCCTTGGCCAGCCAGATGGGGCAATAGGCGGTGATTTTTTTGCCGCCGGTGATGCGCTGGAAGTGCCCGATCAAGTCCATGATGCTGATGAACTCGCCCGCCAGTACATAGTCCTCCCCCGGCTTGCCGCGAAGGGCCAGGGTGACGATGGCACTGGCCACGTCGCGCACATCGGTAAAATTGTAGCCGCCCTTCACCCCCATGGTGATAGCGCCGCTCATATAATCCAGAAACATCTGGGTCAGGTTGCCCTTGGCATAATCCCCCGGGCCTGACAGGCCTGCGGGGTAGAGGACATTGGCGGGCAGACCCTGCTCCCGCCGGGCTTTCATCACCCGGTCAATCGCCTCCGCCTTGGTTTTGCCGTAGGCGCCCACCACCATGTCCAGGTTCATTTCTGCCGGCTCCGCCATCACCTCAAGGCGGGGCAATTCCGGAATCGCGTGGACAGAGCCTACATGGATATACTGCCTGACATTCGCGCGAAGGCAGGCGTCAATCATGTTTTGTGTGCCCTGCACGTTGATCTGCCACACCCTGTCCACCATCTTCATGCGCATGGAGATGACGCTGGCGCAGTGAATGACGGTGAGGGGTTGGTTTGCATCCACATCAAAGAAGCGGGCCAAATCCTCCGTATTTAAGATATCGCCTTCCACAATATCAACCGCATCCGGCAGATATTTTGCCAATGGATCCCCCGGGAGCACCAGGGCACGCACCTTGTGTTCCCCTGCCCTTAACAGCTGGCGGATGATCTCACTGCCCAGGTAGCCCGCGCCGCCGGTGATTAAAAACACGTTGTTCGCCTCCATATCCTGTGTCCGTACAGGTCCAATCTTGACAAGTTCAATTTATTATAATAGAATTCGACAGTCTATCGTTCAATCATCACTTTGTTGGATTATGGCCACAACATGGCAATTATCAACGAAGCGTCTAAAAGGAGACAGTATGGAGCGTTCTGTTCAAAAGAAAGAAAACCGTCGCGTGCGTTATACCCGCCTAGCCCTGCGGGAAAGCCTGCTTGCGCAGCTGCAAAAAGCCCCGCTTAACAAAATCACGGTGACCAAGGTGTGTGAAATGGCGGATGTGAACCGCAGCACCTTTTACCTGTACTATAAAGATGTCTATGACTTGATGGAGAAGATCGAGAACGAGCTGTATGAGGAGTTGATGGAACTCATCGGCACCAGCCACGCCGTGCTGCCGGGACCCGACCTGCTGCGCCGGGTATATGAGGTCATCTACATTAACCGCGATCTGGCCCGCGTGGTGTTTGGCAAGTTCGGCGACAAGGAGTTTATGAAAAAGGTCAGCAACATCTACCGCGACCAGGCGCTGCACGAGTGGAAACGCGTGCTGGGCAACACGGATGAGGCCACCCTGGCCTACCTGCACACCTTCATCACCTACACCAACATCGGCGTCGTGGAGCGCTGGATTCTGACCGATTTCCAGGAGACGCCGGAGCAATTGGCCAAATTGACCTACCGCCTGCTGCAAAACGGCGTGTCGGCCTTTATCAACAAGCCGCTGGGGCGGTAAGTTCCAGACCACTGATGATTCTCTGTTATTCTACTGTCATGGTTTGATTTAACTGTCTTTCGTTTTCTTTCTACCACGCTTGCTACCATTGTGGTAGGAATGGTGGTAGAAAGTATCAGTATTACTTTAACTGATATTTCGTGCTTCTTCCGCTGCCTGTTATTCCCAATTTGCCGTTATCAACAAGGTGTTTCAACTCTTTCAATATCCAGCTACGCTTAAAACCTGTTGCAGTTTCTATTTGTGCTCTTGATTGAGGTCCTTCGTTGGATATCAAAAGCATAATACGTTCTTCAAGCGTAACTTCTTGGGGCGCAATATCATAGTCAATGACCGGCAATACAATATTAATGAAGCTGTCTTCTATCTGAAACTGCGGTTTGCTGTGAAAATTTTCGTATTCATTTCGTATACGATCAATCCCGGTACCAAATTTTTCAATGATGCGCAGCCGATGGAAAACTTCTGCAATAGCAAGGTTTCTGGGAAGCGATAGCCGGCTATATAGGAACGCTGTTTCACTGATACCTTCGGGCAAGCCACCGGGTGACAGCACTTCGATGCGGTCAGCAAACATCGAAATTTGAACAGCGCCATTCATATCAAAACGGCGATGCAAGATAGCATTGGCCACAGCTTCGCGGAAGGCTTCTCTTGGTATCTGTATACGCTTCACCCGCTCAAACCCCACCACAGCCTCACATAAGGCTGGTACCATTTATCAAACATCGCCAAAGCGCCTTCATACTGCAATAGAAGAGACTGATATTCATAATCTGCCCTGTCCATAAACTCTGAAATTGTCCTGCCGAAGCGCACAACAGAGGTTCTTGACTGTGCGTTTTGGTTAATATCAGCTAATAGTTCGGCACTCTTTGTATACCGGTTGTCACGAATTAAACCAAGCGTACGCAATGTATCCCGGTTAAACTGGGTAATGCCAATCGCTTGCTTTAATGTACGTTCGAGCACTTGAAATGTAAGATTCTCTTCGTCTGAGAAAAGTTGATCAAAGCTCAAACCACTGCCTTGAATTGACAGACGCCTGAATTCCTCTCCGCTTACCTTCACAGTAGAGGTATCTGTGCGTCTGTAAGCATTGTTGCGATACGTGTATGGCGTGCTTTGTCCGTGGTTTACAGTTAAGACGATTAGTGTTTTTCCTTCTGTGACAACGCTCTCCATATGATAATCAGGGACGGGAAATATACTGTCATTGATTTTGTTTTCAACGGATATCCTTAACTCTTCAGGGTTTAGAACACCGAGGACAGTCCCATCATCAGCGACGCCAAATACAATACGACCCATTCTATAATTCGCAAACGCGCTGACAGTTTTAAGAAAGTTATCTGTCAACTTCTCTTTTACTTCAAGCGTTGGGCCCTCTTTTTCTGGATACATCTATTCATCCGCCTTCGTTGTAGTTCACATCAATTTATGTCTTTGCTGGCACAAGTATAAAAGAGCCGCTTTGCGCAGTCAATTATTCTCTTAAACAGGGTTTGAAAACCCTTCTTGCACCCGCGCACGGAGGATGCTATACTCCAAATAAGAACATTTGTTCCTTTTTTGGAGGTGAGGCACGGTGCGGACCATTCTGCACAGCGACTGCAACAGCTTTTATGCCTCGGTGGAGGCGGCGGAGGACCCTGCCCTGCGCGGGTTGCCCGTGGCGGTCTGCGGGGATCCGGCCCTGCGCCACGGCATCATCCTGGCCAAGTCCGCGCCGGCAAAAAAGTGCGGCGTCCTGACCGGGGAGGCCATCTGGCAGGCCAAGCAAAAATGCCCCACGCTGGTTTTGGTGCCGGCCGACCAGCGCAAATACCTGCGCTACGCGCGCAAGATGCGCGCCATTTACCGGCGCTACACCCATTTTGTGGAGCCCTTTGGCCTGGATGAGAGTTGGCTGGACGTGACGGGGCACGAGCTGTCGGGCGAGGAGATCGCGGCCCAGATCCGCAACAGCGCCAGGGAGGAGCTGGGCATCACGGTGTCCATTGGGGTGAGCTTTAACAAAGTGTTTGCCAAGCTGGGCTCGGACATGCGCAAGCCCGACGCCACCACGGTAATCACAGTGGACAATTTTAAGGACAAGGTCTGGCCGCTGCCGGTTGATGAATTGCTGTACGTGGGGCGCGCCACCAGGCGCCGCCTGGCCCGCCTGGCGCTGTATACAATTGGGGACTTGGCCTGCGCGGATGACGTCTTGATCCGCGCTGTGCTGGGCAAAAACGGGGAGACGCTGCAGCGCTTCGCCCGCGGGCAGGACACCTCCCCCGTGCTATGCGCGGAGGAGGCGGAGGAGGTCAAATCCGTCGGCAACTCCACCACCACCCCGCATGACATCGTGGATGAGGAGGGCGCCAAGGCCGTCCTTTACCTGCTGGCTGACAGCGTGGCCGCCCGGCTGCGCGCGCACAAGCTGGCCTGCCGCACCGTCTCCGTCTGGATGCGCGACAGCGAGCTAAACAGCCAGGAGCGTCAGTGCCGGCTGGGGCAGGTGTCCGACTCGGGCTCGGACATCGCGCGCGCGGCCCTGGCCCTGTTGCGGGAGCACTACCCTTGGCACCTGCCGCTGCGCTCCCTGGGCGTGTGCGGCAGCGATTTGAAAAGCACCCAGCACATGGTGCAATTGCCCCTGTGGACACCGCCCAAGGTGCTGCGGGAGCGCGCGCTGGAGGGCGCGCTGGATGATATCCGCGCCCGCTGGGGGAACAACAGCATCCGCCGCGGGCTGATGCTGTGCGGCGCTGCCACCCAGGACTTAAATCCGGTGGACGACCACGACCTGCAGGGGCTGAGCGCGATGAGGGGGAGGGGGTAAAATGAAAGGGAAGACCTATGTCTGGGTGCGGGCCCGCACGGACGCAAACGGCGTGATCACGCCCGAAGCCTTCAAAATAGAGGAGCAGCTGGTGCGGGTGGATGGCGTAATGGCCTGCCGCCCGGCGCACGCCACCAAGGCGGGCGGCCGGGGCACCCGCTACACCGTGCGCGTGGGCGCGCATGATATTTACCTGTTTTTGGATGAGGACCGCCGCTGGTTTTTGGAGGAGGAGCGCGATGTGCGGGAAATACCATATCACGACTGAGGATGAAAACCTGAGCTTTCAGGAGGCCGTGCGCCAGCTGATGCTGGAACACCCGGAACTGTCCATCCAATTGGGCGATGTGGTGCCCAGCCAAATCGCGCCGGTATATACAAGGGAGGGCCTCTCCCCCATGCGCTTTGGCTTCAAGCCGCATTTTATGAAGCGCCTGTTAATCAACGCGCGTAGCGAGACCGCGCACGAAAGCCCCATGTTCGCGCCCCTGCTAAAAAACAGCCGCATCCTGGTGCCGGCCCGCGCCTTTTACGAATGGTCGCCCCAGAAGGTGCCGCATCTGTTTGGCAGGCCATCAGGCGGGATGATTCACATGGCGGCTTTGGCCTTCCCGGCGGAACCCGTCCCCCATTTTGTCATCCTCACCCGGGATGCCGTGGGCAAGCCGGGGGAGGTGCATCCCCGGATGCCGGTGATGTTTCAAAGCCCGGAGCTGCAGGACGCCTGGCTGCACCAGGACAACCTGGCACAGGCCTTGTTGCAGGTAGAGGACGAGGAGGAGTACATCAACCTGCTGGCTGGATAAAACCTCACTACAAAGGCCCCCGCCACTTAATCGGGCGGGGGCTTGTGGTTGTTATACGTTATACGGGATCAGGCCTGCTTGCGGACGATTTTTCCTTCCTTCATGATGATCTCCATTTTTTCAACGGCAACGTTGCGGATGTCATCAAGCGGGTTACCCGACAGCACGAGCAAATCAGCAAACTTGCCCTCTTCCAGTGTGCCGGTCACATCGCCCACCTTGAGCATTTCCGCGCCAACCTTGGTGGCCGCCACCAGGGTATCCATAACCGGAATCTGCGCCTTCTCGACAAAGGAGTACATCTCGCCAATGGCGGTTTTGCCGTAGGGCGTCAAGCTGGAGCAGAAGGAGTCGGAGCCGATGGTCAGCCCGATACCCTTTTTGGCCGCCTTGCGCAGGTTGCCGAATTGACCGAAGCGGGCGCTGATTTCATCATCCTCTTCCGCCTGGAGCTAAGCGGCCAGCGCAGTTCGATGAGCTACTACTGGGGCTCTGCCGTTTGCCTGTTTGTGGTAACCATCATCCTGTTTTACCACCTGGACAAAATAACCATTATCAACGAAAACCGCCTGCGTACACGCCTGGCGATGAGCCTGCTGGAGGAGGACAAAGCCCGCTTTGGCGAATTGATCTCCCAGCAGGAGGAGACGCTGCGCATCAAGCACGATATCCGCCAGCACCTGATGACGCTGCAATACCTGCTTGGCGAAAAAGACCTGGACGGCGCGCGCAGTTACCTGGACCGGGTGCTGGAGCAAAAGGTGCTGAACAACCATCTGTTCACCACCGGCAACCCGATTGTGGACAGCCTGATGAGCCGTAAAATCCCCCACATCAAATCCCAGGGGATTGATATCCAGCTCAATATGATGATCCCCACCCACCTGCCGGTGGATGATATGGATTTGTGCGTGCTGCTGTCAAACCTGCTAATCAACGCGCAGGAAGCCTGCGAGCGCATGCAGGCGCAGGACGAGGGCAGAAAAAGATCCATCCAGCTTGATATGTCCCAAAAGAAGAACTTTTTATATATCTATGTTGAGAACAGCTACAACGGGAAGTTAATCTATCAAAACGGCCGCTATCAAAGCACAAAAGAAAACACCAATATCAGCGGCATTGGCCTGAACAATATTGGCATTATTGTAGACAAGTATCACGGCATTATGGAAATTACGCACGACGCCGAAACCTTCCGCGTGCGCATCATGCTGCCAATGTAGGACACCTTGACAAAAAAATGGGCTACCGATAAGGGTAGCCTCATTTTTTATGATGTCTTGTGTTAGAAAGCCAGGTACAGCAGGTAGAGACCCATCGCCAAGATCAGCGCGCCCATCACCAGGCGCAGCGCCAGGCTGAACTTGCCGTATTGGCCGCTGGCGGTGATGCGCCGCGCGAAGCCCACAGAGGTGCCCGCCAGCACCGCCAGGGCAGAGTGCCCCACGGAGTACAGCAAAAGGAG
This sequence comes from Clostridiales bacterium, assembly GCA_012837525.1. Classification (GTDB taxonomy): domain Bacteria; phylum Bacillota; class Clostridia; order Christensenellales; family Aristaeellaceae; genus UBA6115. The sequence continues at coordinate 6,996 of DUQZ01000045.1, forward strand.
CAGGATGCCCCAGAGCACCTGGCCCTGGCCTGCGACCAGTGCCAGCAGCGCGATGAGCATCGGGGTGGCGCAGGGGCTGGAGAACAGCCCGCCCAGGGTGCCCGCGATGAAAGCGCCGGCGTAGCCCTGCCGCTTGGTGCGGGACACCAGGTAGCTGGAGGGGATGAACTCAAACAGCTCCCAGGTTTGCAGCGCCATGAGCACCATCAAAATACCGAGAACCAGGTTCCACCAGCGCTGGGCGCCGCCCATGAGCACGCCGGCTGTTGCCGCGATGACGCCCAGCACCGTAAAGGTGACCGTGAGCCCCACGGCGAAGGTAAGGGACAGTTTGAGCGGGCGGCGCTTGTCCTCCTGGTTGGCGTCGCTGCCCACATAGCCGATGATGAGCGGGATGGAGGCCAGGGAACAGGGCATGAGCGAGGTGACAGCTCCCGCGACCAGCGCGATGAGCGGCGCCAGCCATTGGTTTTGTCCCAGCAGGTTGCTTAGCGTCTCAAGTATCTCGTTCATTGGAAACCCCCATGTCCGCCAGGATCAGTTCAAACGCCTCGTCATCCAGGATGCCCACATGCACCGTCAGCGCGTGGTCCTCGGTGCCCTGCAGGTTGTAAAAATCAAACTTGAGGCCCGCCTGCTCCACCTTTTCGCTGGGCTTGTAGGGCGTGCCGTCGGCGTTGAACAGCACCTGGGTGGGAATGACCATGATGGGGTAGTCCCCGGCCAACTCCGGATGCTCCCACACGTCAAAGAACTTGATGACCGCGCGGCCGATGTTTTGCGCGTGCGCTTTCTCCAGCGCGGGTTTCATCACCTGGCAGGGGGCGCAATCCTCCGCGCCAAAGTCCATGATGACGGGCAGTTTGTGGCTGAGGTAGCCTTCCAGGTCCACACTGGTTTCAATCAGGCGGAAGGCGGGGTTGTCGGCCGTCAGGGCTTCCTGACGCGCCTGCGCCGCCTGGCGCTCGTTGTTTTTCATCAGATACAGGCCGCCGATGACGGCCAGAATGACGATTGGGATAAGGATTTGAAGCAGTCGTTTGTTCTTCATCATACTCTCCTACATTAAAACAGTCATAAAAATGACCGCGGGTTGCTGTGTTTGCATATATACCCCACTTCACAAAACCCAAACCAAAAGCTATTTTGAGGGGTAGAAAAACCAGGGAAAGTAATGTAGAATGGTGCCAGTTGGTTTGCGCGACATTCAAATATGACAAACGGAGGACGGATGATGAAGAAGGCATGGATTTTACAGGGCGGCTGGGACGGGCATGAGCCGCACTTAACCAGCAAGCGCTTTCAGAAAATGCTGGAAAACAATGGCTATGAGGCTGTTATCCACGATACCCTGGACGTGCTGGCGGACCTGAACGCCCTGATGCAGCTGGACTTGATTGTCTTTTGCTGGACGATGGGCCAGATTAAAAACGAATACACCGAAAACGTGTCCAAGGCCGTCGGCGCGGGGGTGGGGCTGGCCGGCTGCCACGGCGGCATGTGCGATTCCTTCCGCAATGACACGCACTGGCAGTTTATGACCGGCGGGCAGTGGGTAAGCCATCCGGGCGGGGACGGCATCCACTACACGGTGCACATCAACCACGGCTCCTCCCCCATCACACAAGGTCTTGCTGATTTTGAGGTAGAAAGCGAGCATTACTACCTGCACATTGACCCGGCAATTGAAGTGCTGGCCACCACGCGCTTCCCCTCTGTGCCCTATTACCACATCAGCAACAAGCCAGTGGACATGCCGGTGGTCTGGACCAAGTACTGGGGCAACGGCCGGGTGTTCTACACCTCGCTGGGCCACCATGATGACGTGTTTGACAAGTCTCCCACTGCTGGTGTGTTGATGGAGCGCGGGCTGGTCTGGGCGGGCGAGGGCAAGGCCTACGCGATTGAACACAAGCTGGACACCACACGCTTTGAGAACAAGGCGCAGATGTATTAAATGAGTACGTGATATGAAACACGCGGACATCATCAAAAAAATGACGCTGGAAGAAAAGGTGGCCCTGGGCTCCGGCCTGGGCTATTGGCAGACCAAGCCTTATCCGGAGCACGGCATCCCATCCATCTTCCTGGCAGACGGGCCGCATGGCCTGCGCAAGCAGGAGACAGCGGGCGACCACCTGGGCCTGGATGCCAGCGTCAGCACCACCTGCTTCCCCACCGCCAGCGCGCTGGCTGCCTCCTGGGACGTTGACCTGCTGCGCGATGTGGGCGACGCCCTGGGCAAGGAAGCCGTCAAAATTGGCGTCAACGTGATCCTGGGCCCTGGCGTGAACATGAAGCGCAACCCCCTATGCGGCCGCAATTTTGAGTATTACAGCGAGGACCCCTACCTGGCGGGCAAGCTGGCTGCCGCTTGGATTCAGGGCGTGCAGCAGCACAAGGTGGGCGTGTCCATGAAGCATTTCGCCTGCAACAGCCAGGAAACCCGGCGCATGGCCAGCGACAGCCTGGTGGATGAGCGCGCGCTGCGGGAATACTATTTGCCCGCCTTTGAAACCGCCGTGAAGGAGGCGCAGCCCACCACCCTCATGTGCGCCTACAACCGCCTAAACGGCACCTACTGCAGCGACCACAAGCGGCTGCTGACCGACATCCTGCGGGATGAATGGGGCTTTGACGGCCTGGTGGTGACCGATTGGGGCGCGATGCATGACCGCATCGAAAGCATCAAGGCCGGCCTGGAATTGGAGATGCCCGACAGCAAGGGCCGCTTTGACGCGGAAGTGATCGCGGCCGTGCGATCCGGCGCCTTGGATGAAGCCTTGATTGACCGGATGGTGGACCGCATCCTTACCCTGATTGACCGCTGCCCCAACCAGGAGGCCGGTCACCTGCCCCCGGACTTGTTTGACCAGCACCACCAGCTGGCGCGCCGGATTGCTGCTGACTGCGCCGTGCTATTAAAGAATGAGGAAGGCATCCTGCCGCTTACGCAGCCGGAGCGGGTGAACATCATTGGCGCCTTTGCCAAGACGCCCCGCTACCAGGGCACCGGGTCCTCCCAGGTGACGCCCACGCAGCGCTCAAGCGTGCTGGATGGTTTCACAGCGCATAACGTCCCCTACCGCTTTGCGCAGGGGTATACACTGACGGATTCTGCGGATGAGGCACTGGCGCAGGAAGCGCTGGAGCTGGCCAAAGGCACGGATCCGCTGATTTACTGCATCGGGCTGACCGAGCTGTACGAGAGCGAGGGCTTTGACCGCGCCACCCTGTCCCTGCCCCAAAACCAACTGGCGTTGCTGGACAAGTTGGCGGCGGTGAACCAGAACATCATCGTGCTGCTGATTGGCGGCGCGGCCATGGAGATGCCCTGGCTTGGGCAGGCCAAGGCCGTCCTGCACATGCACCTGGGCGGGCAGGCAGTGGGGCTGGCCGCGGCGGATCTGCTGATGGGCCATGTGAACCCAAGCGGCAAGCTGGCGGAGACCTATCCCTTGGCCTATGAGGACGTGATCAGCAGTTCCTATTACACCAGGGTGCCCGAGCAGGTGCCCTATTATGAAAGCATGTTTGCCGGCTACCGGTATTTTGATTCCGCAAGCAAGCCCGTCCTCTTCCCCTTTGGCTATGGTTTGTCCTACACCACCTTTGCATACCGGGATTTAAGCGTCAAACAGACGGGGGAGCACGAGGCGGAGGCGCGCTTGCTTGTGCGCAACACCGGAACACGAGACGGCGCGGAGGTGGTCCAACTGTACGTGGCGCCGCAGACCGGCGGTGTCTACCGCCCCGCGCAGGAGCTGAAGGCCTTTTCCAAAGTGTTCTTAAAGGCAGGTGAGGAAAAGGAAGTCACCCTATCCCTCACCGCGCGCAGCTTTGCTGTTTACAATGACAAGGCCAAGGCCTGGCTGGTGGAGGCCGGCGCCTATGAAATCCGCGTCGGCGCCAGCAGCCGGGATATCCGTCTGACCCAAACGCTCACCTTACCCGGCGTGCCCGCTGTCAAAAGCGCGTGTGACCCCTGGTATTACACCTTTGATGGCATTCCCGGCAAACAGGCGTTTGAAAGCATTTACGGCCCGTATGCGGACTTTGTTCTAGCCACAAAGGGCACCTACAGCACCGATTCTTCCCTCAAGGAGCTGGCGCGAACCAGCCTGCTTGCCCGGGCGCTGTTCAAAATCGTGGAAAGGCAGATGGCCAAGTTTACCAACAAGGGCGTAGTGGATTATGACAGCCCGCAGTTTAAGATGATGATGGATACCGCGGCCAACAGCCCCATCCGCGCGCTGGCGCAGTTTATGCCAGACGTCCTGTCTATCCACCAGGCCAGGGGGCTGGTGGACATCGCCAACGGCCAAATACTCAAAGGCATAAAGGGGCTGTCCCAACGAAACAAGCCCGCAAAATAAATCCTTTCCCACCGACCTCCCAGCCCCGCAGACTGCCCGCGAGGCTGGTTTTTATTGGGGAAACCTGATTTTACATGGATTTTACAATCCCCTGCAGGCCGACTTTACATGCCCCGTTTATCTTCTATTTGGATTCAGACGAATCCATCATTAAAGGAGGAAAACTACCACATGATGAAGAAATTACTGGCCCTGATTCTTGCCCTGACCGCCCTGAGTGCCTTCGCGCTGGCGGAGTTTGACCTGTCCCAGACCATCGCGGTCGTCTCCCGTGAAGAAGGCAGCGGCACCCGCGGCGCCTTCATCGAGTTGACCGGCGTGCAAAAGAAGAACGACGAAGGCAAGGACCAGGACTATACCTATGCCGAAGCCGACTTTGTCAACGGCACCTCCCTGGTGATCACCACGGTGTCCACCAACCCCGCCGCCATCGGCTATGCCTCCCTGTCCTCCGTGCTGCTCAACGACACCGTGAAGTCCATTCGGATTGACGGCGTGGAGCCCACCACCGAGAACATCCTCAACAAGACCTATCCTATCGCCCGCCCCTTCAACCTGGTGTCCAAGGGCGAGTTGACCAACCCCCTGGCCGTTGACTTCATGAACTTTGTGATGAGCAAGCAGGGTCAGGAAGTGGTCGCCGAAGACGGCCTGGTGCCCGTGAACCAGGAAGCCGCGGAGTACACCGCTGCCAACCTGTCCGGCCTGCTGGTTGTGGGCGGGTCCACCTCTGTCGCCCCGGTGATGGAGCTGCTGGCCGAAGCCTATACGGAACTGAACCCCGAGGTGGAAGTGGACGTGCAGTCGACCGGTTCCTCCGCTGGCGTGACCGGCGCTTTGGACGAGACCTACATGATCGGCATGGCCTCCCGCGAGCTCAAGGACAGCGAGATCGAAAACGGTGCCCTGGCTGTGGCCATCGGGATTGACGGCATCGCGGTCATCAACGCCCTGGACAACCCTGTCTCCGACCTGACGCTGGAGCAGGTGCGCCAGATCTACACCGGTGAAGTCACCACCTGGGACGCCGTGGCAAAATAAATGATGAAACATCGGACATTGCGTGCCGAAGGACTCATGCGGGGGCTGTTCTTAGCCTCCGCATGCGTCTGTGTTCTGGCCGTATTCTTTATCAGCGCCTTTTTGTTTGTAAACGGCTTGCCGTTCTTCGCCAAATACTCCGCGCTGGATTTTATCACTGGCACCGAGTGGGCGCCGCTGCGGGATGTGTTTGGCATCCTGCCCATGATTGTGGGCAGCTTTTATGTAACCTTCATTGCCCTGTTAATCGGCGCGCCCATTGGCGTGTTTACCGCCATTTTGCTGGCCTGCTTCGCGCCCAAGCCCGTGGTGAAGGTGATGAAGCCGGCGGTAGCTCTCTTGGCTGGCATCCCCTCTGTGGTCTATGGCTTTTTTGGGTTGATGGTGCTGGTGCCGCTCTCCCGCACCCTGTTTGGCGGCACGGGTAAAAGCGTGCTGGTGGCCAGCGTCTTGCTGTCCATCATGGTGCTGCCCACCATCATCCAGACCTCGGAAGCCGCCATCCGCGCGGTGCCGCAAAGCTACTACGAGGGCAGCCTGGCGCTGGGCGCCACGCATGAGAGCAGCGTATTTCGCGCTGTGGTCCCGGCCGCGCGCTCGGGCATCATCTCCGGCATTGTGCTGGGGCTGGGCCGCGCTATTGGCGAGACCATGGCCATCATCATGGTGGCCGGCAACAACCCGCGCATGCCCGGCAACATCCTGTCCGGTGTGCGTACATTGACGGTAAACGTCTTGATGGAGATGGGCTACGCCGCGGATGTGCACCTGGAAAGCCTGATTGCCACCGGCGTGGTGCTCTTTGTGATCGTCATGGCGATCAACTTCCTGTTCTCCTTCATTACACGCAAGAGGATTGCCCAATGACAAACCAAGCTTTATCACCCGCCAGGCCGGTTCATCAGGTGCCAACGCGGCACCGGCTGCGGCTGGGCTCACGGATATTGAAAGCCCTGTGCTGGCTGGCCGGGCTGATCACCATGTCCTCCCTGGTGCTGATTGTGGTGTATGTGCTGGCGCGCGGCATCCCGCACCTGAAGCCCTCCATGTTCGCGGTGAAATACAACTCCCGCAACGTGTCCATGCTGCACGCCATCATCAACACCATCACCATGACGGGCCTGGCGCTGATGTTTTCCGTGCCCGTGGGCGTGATGGGCGGCATCTACCTGGCGGAGTACGCCAAGCCCGGCAGCCGCCTGGTGCGCATGATCCGCGTGACGGCGGAGACCTTGGCCGGTATTCCCTCCATCGTATACGCCTTATTTGGCCAATTGGCCTTTGTCATCACGCTGAAGATGGGCATCTCGATCCTTTCAGGCGCGCTGACGCTGGCCATCATGACGCTGCCTTTGGTATTGCGCCAGACGGAGGAATCCCTGCTGTCCGTGCCCATGAGCTACCGCGAGGGCAGCTTTGGCCTGGGCGCCGGCAAACTGCGCACCACGCTGCGCATTGTGCTGCCGCCAGCCACCCTGGGCATACTGGCCTCGGTGCTGCTGTCCATCGGGCGCATTTCCGGTGAGACCGCGGCTTTGATTTACACCTCCGGCACCGCCACACGCATCGCGTCTTTGGGCAAGTCCGGGCGCACCCTGTCGGTGCATCTGTACCAGTTGCAGCAGGAGTCGCGCTACACGGATGAAGCCTTCGCGGTAGCCGTTGTGCTGCTGTTGATTGTCATCATCATGAACGCGCTGTCCTCCTTTATCGCCGGCAAACTTTCCAAGAAAGGGTAAACCATGACCATATTTGAACAAACCGGCAGCCGCGCTGCCGTGAACGATACAAACGATGTCAAATTCTCCATTAAAAACCTGGATTTGTTTTACGGCAATTTCCAAGCCCTCAAGCAGATCAACATGGACATCATTCAGCGCCAGGTGACTGCCTTAATCGGGCCGTCGGGCTGCGGCAAATCCACACTGCTCAAGTCCTTAAACCGCATGAACGACCTGGTGATTGATACCAGGATTACCGGCCAGGTGCAGCTGGGCGGCATGGACATCTACAGCCCGCAGACGGATGTCAACCTGCTGCGCAAGCGCGTGGGCATGGTGTTCCAGAAGCCCAATCCCTTCCCGATGAGCATTTATGACAACATCGCCTACGGTCCCCGGACGCACGGGGTGCGCAGCAAGGTGAAGCTGGACGATTTGGTAGAGCAGGCGCTCAGGCGCGCAGCCCTTTGGGACGAGGTGAAGAACGACCTGAAAAAATCAGCCATGGCCATCTCCGGCGGCCAGCAGCAGCGCCTGTGCATCGCGCGCTGTCTGGCGGTGCAGCCCGAGGTAATTTTGATGGACGAGCCCACCTCGGCTCTGGACCCCATTTCCACCTCCAAAATTGAAGACCTTGTGCATGAGCTCAAAGACGAATATACTGTTGTTATCGTAACGCACAACATGCAGCAGGCGGCGCGCATCAGCGACAGCACAGCCTTCTTCCTGTTGGGAGAAATGATTGAGATGGACAAGACCACCAACCTGTTCGCAAGCCCCCAGGACCCGCGGACAGAAAACTACATCACAGGGAGGTTTGGTTGATGCGGTTATTATTTGACGCACAGCTGCAAAAGCTCAACAGCGAGATGATCATCATGGGCAGCATGATTGAGCAGGCCATCAAAACTGCCGGCGAATTATTGATCAGCCGCGACCAGGACACCGCCATGGCGCTCAAGCGCGGGGACAGCGAGATTGACCGCAAGGAGCGGGAGATTGAGTCCCTGTGCATGCGCATGCTGTTGATCCAGCAGCCGGTCGCCAGGGATTTGCGCGTGATTTCCTCCACCCTCAAGATGATTACGGACATGGAGCGCATCGCGGACCAGGCGTCTGACATCGCGGAGATTTTGACCATGCCGCTGCACGGCGCGGTCATCCCCTTCCCCGAGCAATTGCAGCACATGGCGCGCGAGACCGCCCTGATGGTCAACCGCGCGATTGACGCCTATGTCAAGCGCGACGCGGACCTGGCCAGCGAGGTCATCGCGCATGATGACGTGGTGGACGGCCTGTTTACCCAGGTGAAGGAGAACATCGTGGCCTTGATTAATGAGGACCATACCAAAGACAGCATGCAGCTACTGGACATGCTGATGATTGCCAAGTATTTTGAGCGCAGCGCCGACCACGCAGTCAATATCGCCGAGTGGGTGGAATACGCCGTGAGTGGCCTGTACAAGGGAGAGCGCCTGCAGTGATCTATTCGGTAGAAGACGACCAGGCCATCCTGGATTTGGTACTGTATGCCCTCAGGCAAGCCGGGTTTAAGGCCCGCGGCTTTTTGGACGGGCAGCAGTTTTTAGACGCGCTGGAGGGCGATTTGCCGGAGTTGGTCCTCCTGGACCAGATGCTGCCGGGCACGGATGGCTTAACCCTGCTGTCCCACCTGCGTGCCAACGAACGCACGCGGCACATCCCCGTCATCATGCTCACCGCCAAAGGGGCTGAGATGGACAAGGTGCGCTCCCTGGACGCGGGCGCGGATGACTACATTGTCAAGCCCTTTGGGGTGATGGAGCTGCTCTCCCGCATCCGCGCGGTGATGCGCCGCAGCGAGGCGCCCGAGCCGGCTGAACAATGGACAGCGGGCCCCATCCACCTGGACGCCGACCGCTGGGAGGCGGCGGTGGACGGCGAGAAGATCAGCCTGACCAACAAGGAGTTCCGCCTGCTGCAGGTGCTCATCTCCCGCCAGGGGCTGGTGTTTACCCGCGACCAGCTCTTAAACCAGGTGTGGGACATGGACTACCTGGGCGACACGCGCACCGTGGACATGCACGTGCGCACCCTGCGCGCCAAGCTGGGCGAAGCAGCCAGCTGGATCCAGACCGTGCGCGGGGTGGGCTACCGCATGGCCAGCGATTTGAACGAGGAATGAAGCCTTGAAAAAGCGTATTTTTATCATCTATTTGGCCCTGGTGCTGGTGTTCGCGCTGGCGGCCACGCTGCTGGCCAGCACGATTGTGCTGTCCGTCGCCAGGAACAACCTGATTACCCGGCTGCAAACAGAGGCGCTGCAAATTGAAAACGCCATCAAGGAGCGCGGATTGGACGCGGTGCTGGAAGGGCTGATCAGCCCCTCCCGCGTCACCCTGATCCGGCCGGATGGCAGCGTGGCCTATGATTCCTGGGCCAATGAGCCCCTGGAAAACCACGCCGACCGCCCGGAGATAAAGGACGCGCAAAATGAAGGGACGGGCGTGGCCGTGCGCTACTCCCAGACCACCAAATCAACCGCTATCTACGTCACCCGCGCGCAGGCGGATGGCAATGTGCTGCGTGTCGCGGCGGCGGAACGCGTCGCTCGTGGCATCGCCAACAGCATGCTGCCCTGGCTGATCTTTGGCCTGGTGCTGCTGGTGATCTTCTCCGCCGTGTTCGCCCGCTATTTCAGCGGCCGGCTGCTGCGGCCCATCACCGGCATTGACCTGGCAAAGCCGGAGGAAGCCGTGGTCTATGACGAACTGCTGCCGCTGGTCAAAAAGCTGGATGAGCAAAACCGTGAAAACCTGGCGCAGCTGGCACAGCTGGAAGCCAGCCGGCAGGAGTTGAAAACCCTGCTGGAAGGCATGCACGAGGGCTTTATTGCCTTAAATGACAAGGGCGCCATCACCCTGATGAACCCCAGCGCGCAACGCATGCTGGGCGTGAAAGCGGAGGACGCCCGCGGGCGGTTATTGATGGAGATCAACCGCAGCCAGGCGATGATCGACCTGCTTAGCGCGCTGCAGGAGCAGGGCAGCGGCGAGGGCATGCTGCAGATGGACGGCAAAAGCTATCAGCTGTTCGCCAGCCGCATTGACGGCACGCAAAGCGCGGTGCTGATTATCAGCGACCAGACCGAAAAAACCGCTGGCGAAGCCATGCGCCAGCGCTTTACCGCCAATGTCTCCCACGAGTTGCGCACCCCGCTCACCACCATCCGCGGCTGCGCGGAGCTGCTGGTCAATGACATGGTCAAGCCCGAGGACCAGGCGCAGTTTTACCAGAAAATCCACCAGGAAAGCCAGCGGATGCTGACACTGGTAGAGGACATCCTGCGCCTGTCCAGCCTGGATGAGGGCTATTTGAAGGGGCTGAGCGAGCAGGTGAACCTGTACCAGGTGGCCCGCGAATCCTGCCAGACGCTGGAATTGCTGGCGCAGGAGAAGGGCATCACCCTCTCCCTTACGGGCGAGGACGCGCAGGTGCTGGGTGACGCAGCCTTATTGGGCGAGTTGTGCACCAATTTGATTGACAACGCCATCAAATACAACAAGGAACACGGGCGCGTGGATGTGCAGGTGGAAAACACCCCCCTGGGCGCCAAATTGACGGTATCTGACGACGGCATCGGCATGTCCAAGGAGCATCAGGAGCACGTGTTTGAGCGCTTCTACCGCGTGGACAAAAGCCGCTCCAAGGAGACAGGCGGCACAGGCCTGGGGCTGTCCATCGTGAAGCACGCGGCGGAGGTGCACCGCGCCAAGATCAGCCTGGAAAGCGAGGACGGGCAGGGAACAAAGATTGTCGTTGGCTTCCCGGCGGTGCAGAAGGAAGGCTGAAAACCTGACCTGAACACAACAGATATGCGGAGGCACATCATGAAAAAATTACTCGCGCTGCTTTTGGTCCTGGCGCTGCTGCCCGCCCTGGCCCTGGCCGGTGAAAACGTTCGCTATCAGGGCACTGGCTCAACCGATATCCGCATCGAGCGCTTTCCGTATTACCCCTGCCGGATGGAGCTGACCGCGCAGGTGCCCGGGCTGATGAGGATTGAGTTCACCGGCGGCAAGATGGAATGGGCTTTTGCCTTTGAGGCCAAGGAAGGCGACATGCACCGGATGCTCACCTATGACGCGGCGGCATACGGCAGTGAGGACCTGACCGTCCTTATCACCACCGCCGGGGACTGGACGCTGGAAATCACGCCGCTTGCCGAGACCGGCAGCGCGGCCTTCAGCGGCCGCGGCATCGGTATCAGCGACCTGTTTTGGTTGACGGATCCGCTGCCCCTCACCATTACCTACGACGCCAGCGCCCATGAGCGTGAGTATTTCGCGGTCTACCTGATCACGGCGACCGAAGAAGGATTTTTGCAGGAGCGCCTGTTTGCCGAGCCATTGAGTGAGCTGAAGGGGTCCGTGGATGTTGTCATCACCCCGGACGCGGACCGCCCCTATTTTTACGGTGTGGAAAGCAGCCCCGGCACCACTTGGTCCATTACGCCGAAGGAGTAACAACTGATAATCAACCATTGATGCCCTTGCGCTCTGCCGGGGCTTTTTCGCATCCTTAAGGTAGATGATAGCCGTTTTATGCTTGCAAATCGCGTCACTTTAATCAGTGACCTAAAAATGATACAATCAACCCAAAGAGGAATCCCATTTTGTGATTTCTGGCATATCATGATTGATCCGCTCAGGATCTGCCTGAGATGGTTGTGATAATGCTATGTTCTTATTTCTGATAAGTAAGCAATCTGATGGAGAAGGATGAGAGGGAAACATTGATGAGGAAACGAAAGTTGCTTGTGGTTGCCGCCGCGCTGTGCCTGCTGGTGGCGACGGCCTTCGCGGCCGGGCGCACCATCACGCTGGACAGCGCGAAACCAATGCAGGGGCAAATTGAACAATTCAAGGAATGGTACGCGGAGCTGCCCTTGTTAGAGCGCGCTGCCTGGGATATGGCTTTTCTTGAATTAAGCGATCCGCAGGCTGCTGGCGCCAGTTTCTTCGCCTCCTCCGCGACCGATGAAACAGAGGTCCTGGTTTGGATTCCCAAATCCGGCAAGCGATACCACAGCAATGCCAATTGCTCCAACATGAACAACCCCACCCAGGTGTCGCTGGATGATGCCATCAGCAAGGGTTTTACACCGTGTAAGCGATGCAATTAAGGAACTATCTGCTTTGCCTGCTTCTTCTGCTCACCCTGTCATCAGCCGCGGAGGGCAGCCATCCCCCGCTTCCGTGTGAGGAACAGCGCGTCCTGGCGCTGTGTGAACGGGTGGTGGATGGCGACACCGCCTGGTTTCAGGTGGAGGAGGACGGGGTCCTGGTCACGCATAAGGTGCGTTTCCTTTGCATCGATACGCCGGAGACCGTCCACCCCAACATGGAAGCGCAGCCCTTTGGCCGTGAAGCCTCCGACTATGTGCAGGCAACATTGGAAGGAAAACTGGTCTGGCTTGAGTATGACCAGCAAAGGCTGGACCGCTACGGTCGCCATCTGTGTCACATCTGGCTGCAGGACGGCACCTTGTTTAACCTGCAACTGGTGGAACTGGGCTACGCCAAAGTTACGCTGTACCCGCCAAACACAAAGTACAGCGAGCATTTCCTGGATGCGGAAGAAAAAGCGATCAATTTGCGCCGCGGGTTGTGGGGGCTTGATCTTGTGCCCTCCTTTGGAGAAGTGGAAATCTAACAGAAACTTTTATCAAAGAAAAAACCCTCGGGAACCGTTGATTCTCAAGGATTTTGGCGGAGAAGGAGGGATTTGAACCCTCGCTACGCTTTCACGTACTACTCCCTTAGCAGGGGAGCCCCTTCGGCCACTTGGGTACTTCTCCATGTTGTGTTGGAAGATGGCGGAGAGAGAGGGATTCGAACCCCCGGTGCCTTTCGACATCACTAGTTTTCAAGACTAGCGCCTTCAACCGCTCGGCCATCTCTCCGCGTTGGCGTTGAGATTGTTCAAAACGCCTGTGTAGTATAACAAGCAAAGATTGGGCTGTCAATCACGATTTCGTGAGCCAGGCAGCCCTTTTTGACGCAGCCTCAGGCAGCCTGGGAGGAGCGCGCCAGGCGCTGGGCGTGCGCCCGGTCCTGCCACAGGTTAAGCGTCAGCCCCAGCAGCACAAACAGGCCGCCCAGGGCGTTGCGCGCCGGGAAGGCGCCCTGCAGCATCATATCCAGCAGCAGACCCGCTGTAACCTGGCCCACAAACAGGGTGAGCGTCATGTAAAAGGAGGCGATTTTGCCCACCACGAAATTGCTGATGATGACGATGACGGTGCCCACCGCGCCGCCCAGGTAGTTGGTGACGGGTCCCTGGAAATTAACGGGTGTCTGAACACCCACAAACAGGGCCAACAGCCCAGCCCCAGTCAGCCCCACCAGGTAGTTGACGAGGGTGGCGCTGGTGACGCTGGATTTGCGCGACAGGCCGCCGTTGACCAGGCGGGAGAGCAGCACGGTGATGCCCGCGCAAAAGGAGACGATGACTGGCAGCAGCACAAAATCCGTCAGCATGATGGCGATGCCGGCTAAGATGATAAGCAGGCCCCACACCTTCTCCCGCCGCATTTTGCGCACCGGAATGCCCATCAAGCCAAAGTGGTCTACCATTAGACTGGACATGCTCTCCCCCAACAGGCCCAGCGCCATCATGGCGGACACGCTGATGTGCCCAAAGGCCACCAGGTTGAACACCGTGGTGAGGATGCCCAGCAGGCCGGCTGAATACCATACTGGGTGCATGCGCGGGAAGCTGGGTTTCTCCCGCTTTATCAGCAGAACCGTTAAAATGGCCAGCAGGCCTGAGATGTGGATAACCACCATGGACAGCCCAAAGCCCATTTGCGCGTTCAACCCGCCGTTGAACACCACCATGACCGAGATGAGCATACCTGCCAGCAAACTTAAACCGTAAAACATACAAATACCATTCCTTGCAAATGCCTCCCGGATTGCTCCTGAAGGTACAGACATCATACCACAAAAATACCCCAAAGTCATTGAAATCATGCGATAAAATGTGCATTCCTTTACGCCTTTAGCCGCCTGTGCTATAATCACGCTGTACAATCTTTGGAGGTTGATTCGGCGCATGCCTGATTATAAACTGGTCATTGAAGGCGGACGGGCTCTTAGGGGAGAAACACAGGTTTCAGGGGGGAAAAACACCTCGCTGGCCGTGATTCCAGCCACCATTTTAGCGGAAGGCCCCTGCCTGCTTGACAACCTGCCGGACATCTCGGATGTCCGTGTTTTAGTGAAGATCCTGAGCCATCTGGGCGCCAAGGTGACCTGGAACCCGGAGGCCAAGCAAATGGGTGTGGACCCCAGTGCCCTCACCACCAACACCGTGCCCTTCCACCTAAGCCAGCGCATGCGCGCCAGCTATTATTTGATGGGCGCCCTGCTGGGTCGCTACGGCTATGCCCGCGTGGGCTACCCCGGTGGCTGCGATCTGGGCAGCCGGCCCATTGACCAGCACCTAAAGGGCTTCCGCGCCCTGGGCGCCACCATTACCGAAGAGCAGGGCATGATCGTGCTGGAAGGTAAATTAAAGGGCGCGAACATCAACTTTGACATGGTCACCGTGGGCGGCACCATCAACGTGATGCTGGCGGCCTGCCGGGCGGAGGGCGATACCGTCCTTACCAACTGCGCCAAGGAGCCGCACATTGTTGACACCGCCAACTTTCTAAACCGCATCGGCGCGCACATCCGCGGCGCGGGCACGGACACCATCCGCATCCGCGGCGTGGCCAAGCTGGACGGCGCCA
>DUQZ01000046.1 GCA_012837525.1 Clostridiales bacterium
ACCAACTGCGCCAAGGAGCCGCACATTGTTGACACCGCCAACTTTCTAAACCGCATCGGCGCGCACATCCGCGGCGCGGGCACGGACACCATCCGCATCCGCGGCGTGGCCAAGCTGGACGGCGCCAGCTATACCGTCATCCCCGACCAGATTGAAACAGGCACCCTGATGATTGCCGCTGCCGCCACCCGCGGCGATGTGGTCATCCGCGGCTGCATCCCCACACATATGGAGGCCTTGACCGCCAAGCTGCTGGAGATGGGCATCCTGGTCACCAGCCAGGACGACATCATCAGTGTGCAGTTGCGCCAAGGGCACCGCGCCATTCGCCTGTCCACCCAAGAGTACCCCGGCTTCCCCACCGACCTGCAGCAGCCCATGAGCGCGCTTTTGACCCGCGCGGTGGGCACCAGCGAGGTGATCGAAAACATCTTCGACTCGCGCTTCAAGCACCTGGATGAGATGCGCAAGATGGGCGCCAAGTCTGTTATCAACGGCCGCATCGCCTATATTGAGGGCGTGCCTGAGTTGCACGGCGCGCCGGTGTACGCGCCCGACCTGCGCGGCGGCGCGGCCCTGGTGATCGCCGGCCTGATGGCCAATGGCACGACCGAGATCTACAACCCCGACACCATCGCGCGGGGATATGAGCACCTGGAAAGCAAGCTGAATGCCCTGGGCGGCTCCATCCACCGGGAAGCGCTGGTACTGGAAACCAACAACCATGCAATCAGTCTTTGATATATTGGGCGTGGCGCCGGACGCGGATGAGCACGCGATCCGCTCCGCCTACCACAAGCTGGCCAAGGCCTGTCACCCGGACAAATTTCTGGACCCGGAGGAGCAGGTCAAGGGCCAGGAGCGCTTGATCAGCATCAATGTGGCCTATGAGCAAGCGATGCGCATCGCGTCAAACCGCAACACCCCGGCCG
Source organism: Clostridiales bacterium (assembly GCA_012837525.1). Classification (GTDB taxonomy): domain Bacteria; phylum Bacillota; class Clostridia; order Christensenellales; family Aristaeellaceae; genus UBA6115. Next base: position 933 of record DUQZ01000046.1, read on the forward strand.
CCAAACTGCCCTTGCCCCAGGCCAAGGTCTGGGCCCAGAAACTCATTGGCAGAAAACAGTTTGAGCTGGCGCTGTTGCAATTGTCCAAAGCCGAGGAAAAGGACGCGGAATGGTACGCCCTGCAGGCGCAAACCTTAACAGGCCTTAAGCAATACCTCAGCGCGCACCAGGCCTGGCGGGCCGCTGTGCGCATGGACCCGGACAACCTGGCCTACCGCCGCGGCGCGCTGGAGGCGGAGATGATGCTAAAGCGCGCGGACAGCCTGCCCCACCGCGCCATCTCCCAGATCAAAAGCCTGTTTCAAAAACGGAATTGATGAAGCCTTGCGGAGCCGGTGATGGCCACACAGCAAACAGACAATAAACGGCGCGTTGATGGATCAACCGCGCCGTCCTGCTATCCCTGCCGCCTGGTGCGCAGCAAGCGCAAAACCCTGGCGATTGAGGTGCGCCCCGGGCAGGAGGTCATCGTGCGCGCGCCCCACAGGATGCCCAGGCACCAGATTGACCAGTTTATCAAAAGCAAACAGCACTGGATCAACAAGCACTGGCATAAAGCGCCCCGGCAGCAGGCGGACTACACACAGGCGCAGGAAGCACTCCTGCGCGCGCAGGCCAAGGCCCTGATGCCCCAGTTGGTGGAGCGTTACAGCGCGCTGCTTGGCAAGCGCCCCAGCCGCATCACCATTACCGGCGCGCGCACGCGCTTTGGCAGCTGCTCCGCCAAGGGCAATATCAGCTTCTCCTTCCGCTTAATGGCCTACCCCATGGCAGCGATAGAGTATGTGGCGCTGCATGAGGTGGCCCACCTGGTCCACCTGAACCACTCCCCCGACTTTTATGACCTGCTCGCGCGCCACATGCCCGATTACAAAGAGCGGGCCAGCTTGCTAAAGCAGGCGCCGGCGCGCACGCCCTGATATAACAGGAGGTATACCTTGTATCTGATTCTTGATAAAAAGCAGATGACCGCAAACGCCGCGCGCATTGACATCCAGGCGCCGCTGGTGGCCAAAAAGGCCAAACCAGGGCAGTTTGTGATGCTGCGCGCTGGCGAGCATTCCGAACGCATGCCCTTTACCATCCACGACGCGGATGTAGAACAAGGCAGCGTGGCCATCGTCTACCAGGTGGTGGGCGCGGGCACGCAGGAGCTGGATCTGCTCAAGCCCGGCGACAGCCTGCAGGACTTTGTGGGGCCGCTGGGCCAGGCGGTGGATACAGCGGGCCTCGAGAAAGTCTGCGTGGTGGGCGGCGGCGTGGGCTGCGCGATTGCCTACCCGGTGGCCAAGGCCCTGCATGATGAGGGCTGCGAATTGCACAGCGTGATTGGCTTTCGCAACAAGGACCTGGTCTTCTTGGACCAGGAATTTGGCGCCATTTCCGACGAGATGCGCGTGATGACGGACGATGGCAGCTTTGGCGAGAAAGGCCTGGTGACGGACGCTCTGCGGGGCTTGATTGAAGCCGGGCACCGCTATGACCGGGTGATCACCATCGGCCCTTTGGTGATGATGAAGTTTGTCTGCCTGCTTACCAAGGAATTTGGCATCCCCACCGAGGTCTCCATGAACCCCATCATGGTGGACGGCACCGGCATGTGCGGCGGCTGCCGGCTGACGGTTGCCGGCAAAACCAAGTTTGCCTGCGTGGATGGCCCCGGCTTTGACGGGCATGAGGTGGACTTTGACGAGCTTATCAGCCGCAACCGCATCTATGAGGATTTTGAGATGCGCAAGCGGGAGGAAAACTGCCGATGGTCAACCAGGAAGTGACCTGAGATGGCGCTGAACCGATCCAACAAAAAAGTGCCCATGCCCGCCCAGGACGCGCAGGCGCGCGCCCGCAATTTTGACGAGGTGGCCCTGGGCTACACCCTCGAGCAGGCGATGGAGGAGGCGGCCCGCTGCCTGAACTGCAAGCACAAGCCCTGTGTGAACGGCTGCCCGGTGCGCATTGACATCCCCGCCTTTATCAAGGCGATTGCCGAGGACAATATCGAGGAAGCCTTCTTAATCCTCAACCGCTCAAGCGCCCTGCCCGCCGTCTGCGGGCGCGTGTGCCCGCAGGAAAGCCAGTGCGAGCAGCGCTGTGTGCGCGCCTTCAAGGGCGAGAGCGTGGCCATCGGCCGGCTGGAGCGCTACGCCGCGGACTGGTACCGCGCCAGCGCCTGCAAGCTGCCGCCGGCGCCGGAGCCCAACGGGCACCGGGTCGCG
>DUQZ01000047.1 GCA_012837525.1 Clostridiales bacterium
CCTGCCTGACGCGCTGCTTCTGCAATGGTGTTGCCCTGATTGCATAGAAGCTCGATCTCCCGCAGCTTCACAATGATTTGTTCTACCCCATATGCTTTCCTTGCCATGTTTTCAGTTCCTCCTGTTTCGTTGATTATATCTCAACTAACTCTCGGACTGGTACAAGGATTGGGGGGCAGGTCATACGCTGGCAGCCAGTGGCGCACGGACCTCACCCTTCGCATGCTCAAAGCTTATGCCAGGGAGGATGTGCCAGTGCGCCGAGGCGCGGAGCGGCCGCTGGTGGGGCGCTACCCCCACGATAAGGGCATTGAACCATTGGAGAACGAGGCGGTGCCCTTCATCATCAACACCTGCCGCGAAAACCCCGGCATGACCCTCTTGGCCATCGGCCCCCTGACCAATGTCGCCCTGGCGCTGCACTTGGCGCCGGACATCAAGAAGACCACCGACTTTGTCATCATGGGCGGCATGATCGGTTCAGCGCAGCCGGAGTGGAACATCCTGTGCGATCCGGAAGCCGCGGCCACCGTGCTTGAGCAAACCAATCCCCACTTGATTGGCCTGGACATCACCGAGCAGTGCCGGCTGGACAAGGAGCAGGCGGACAGCCTGGTTCGCGGGGACACGCCGCAGATGGCCATCCTGCAGGAGGAGATGGGGCGCTTCTTTAATGAGTTTGATTTCCTGCCCGTGCTGCACGACCCCCTGGCGCTGGCTTGCCTTTTGCGGGAGGATCTGGTCACCTTTGAGCCCAGGATGATTTCTGTTGAAACCAAGGGCCAGCACACCCGCGGCACCACGGTGTGGAACCGCCACACCAAGGACAGCAACATCCGCTACGGCACCAAGGTCAAGGCCAGGGAAGCCACGGAGTTCATCTGCAAACGGGTGCGGGGCGAGAACTGAACCGCTAACAACCCCAAGCAAAAACCCCTTGAAACGCAGCGTTTCAAGGGGCTGTTTTATAATTCTTATCAATCGCGCTCTTTGCGGATGCGCCGGCGCAGGCTGGGGATGATGATCTGGATAAAGACGGCCACCAGCAGGATGGAGCCCTTGATGGTGTCGTTGATAAGGGCGTCAAAGCCCATGGACGCGATGATTTTGTCGATGATGTTGTAGCTCAGCGCGCCAAAGAGGACACCCAGCAGCTTGCCTTTGCCGCCGGACATGCTCACCCCGCCGATGACCACCGCCGCGATGGCGTACATCTCGTTGCTGCGGCCTAAAGTGGCCGGGTCCACCGCGCCGTTCATGGCCAGCCACACAAAGGCGGACAGGCCGCATAAGGCGCCGGTAATCATGTACACGCTCACCCGCACCCAGTCCACGTTGATGCCGGCCAACAGGGCGGCGCGCTCGTTGCTGCCCACGGCGTAGATGGTCCTGCCGTACTTGGTGGAGGTGGTCAAAAACACCATGATGATGCCGACAATGACCAGGATGATGCCCACCAGGGGAATCACGCCAAACACGCGGTACTGGCCCAGGTTGTAAAACGGCTCATAGGAGGACAGGGTGCCCTCCATGTTGTAGATGGATTTGCGCACCACGCTGCGCAGGTAATACTGCGCGATGGAGCGGTAAATCATCATGGTGGCCAGGGTGACGATAAAGGGCGGCATCTTCACCTTGCCGATCAACAGGCCATTGATACTGCCCAGCACAAAGCCCGCGAACAGCGCGAAGAAGAAGGTGATGATGGGGCTGTTGGTGGCGTTGAACACCACCACGGAGGAGCCGCCCACCAAAGCCAGCATGCTGCCCACGGACAGGTCGATGCCGCCGGTAATAATGGTCAGCCCCATACCAAAGGCCATGATGCCCACCACGGCGGAATGGCGGAAGATGTTCATCACACCGTTCCAGGTGGTGGCCCGGCCGTTGATGATGAGGTAGGCGATCAAAATGGCAATGAAAATCAGGACAAAGCTGTAGTTGCCCAGCACCCGGGAGAGGGACCGCTGCGGTCTGTCCTTGGTTGTGGTGGTGGTCATCAGGCCGGTACCTCCCTTTTGGATATGGCGTTGGTGGCGCTGAGCATGACGCGCTCCTCGGTGATTTCGTCTCTGTCCAGGATGGAGTGGATGCTGCCGTGGAAGAAGACCACGCAGCGGTCGGCGACCTTCTGGATCTCCTGGATTTCCAGGGTGTTGACCAATATGGTCTTGCCCTGCGCGGCCAGGTCCTGAATCAGGCGGTAGATCTCGGCCTTGGAGCCCACATCGATGCCCTGGGTGGGGTTGTCCAGCAGCAGGATGTCCGCCTGGGTGTTGAGCCAGCGCGCCAGGATGACCTTTTGCTGGTTGCCGCCAGACAACGAGGTGATGAGGTCAAAGGGCGTCTTGGCGCGGATGGACAGCGCGTCCTGGTGGGTTTTGTAGCGCCTTAGCTCCTTGCCCTTTGAGATCACCGGCTTTTTGCCGGAGAGGCGGTGCTCTGAAATATAAAAATTCTCAAGCAAAGAAAAATCCGGGATGATGGAGTTTTCCTTGCGGTTGGCGGCAATCATGGACAGGCGGCTTTGCATGGCCTTGTGCACGGAATGGCGGGTGATCTTTTCGCCAAACAGATGCAGGCTGCCGCCGGTGATGGGGTTCACCCCGAACACGGCGCGCATCATCTCTGACACCCCGGCGCCCTTGAGGCCGGTAAAACCCACAATTTCCCCCTGGCGCACCGCCAGGCTGACATCATGAAAGCCGGGCCCTGACAGATGATCCATCTTCAAGATGACATCGCCCAGCTGCCGGGGCTGGTACACACCGGTTTCGGAAAACTGGGTGCCCACCATCAGCTTGGCCACCTGGGTGACGGTTACATCCTTGATGAGGCCGGTTTCCACCAGCTGGCCGTTGCGCAGCACCGTGTAGCGGTCCGCGATCTGGAAGACCTCCTGCAATTTGTGGGAGATAAAGATAAAGGAGGTACCCGCGTCCCGCAGACGGCGGATGATGCCAAAGAGCATCTCGATCTCTGTGTTGTTCAGCGAGGTGGTGGGCTCATCCAGAATCAGCAGCCGGGCGTTGGCAAACAGCGCCTTGGCGATTTCCAGCAGCTGTTTTTTGCTGGTGTCCAGCTCCGACACAAAGGCGGTGGGGCTGATATCCAGGCCGATCTCGTCCAGCAGTTGCGCTGTGCGCTTGATCATGCCCGCCTTGTTGAGCACGCCAAAGCCGCGCACCAGCTCCTTGCGCAGGTAGATGTTCTCATACACGCGCAGGTCGTTAAACAGGTTGAGCTCCTGGTGCACAAAGGCGATGCCGGCGTTTTCTGAGCTGCGCACGGTGGTGTTTTCAAGCGGCTCACCGCCAAAGACCACCTGGCCGCTGTCCCTGGTGTAGACGCCGGCCAGGATATTCATCAGGGTGGATTTGCCGGCGCCGTTCTCGCCCAATAGGGCATGAACCTCCCCCCGGTTGACAGAAAAATTGACAGCATCCAGCACCTTCACGCCGTGGAAGGATTTGGAGATGTCTGTCATTTGAAGCAGTGACATGCGTTCACTCCTATCATGATTGCCCCCGCGGCGCGTGTCCGCGGGGGCTGTGTGCGTATTAGCGGGAATTACTTGGCAAAGGCGTCTCCAAAGCCCTGGAACTCATCCACATTGGTTTTGTCCACAACAGAGACGGGCACCACGTGGTCCTTAGCAACTTCCTTGCCGTCCAAATGGTCCACCATGTCCTGGACGGCGATTTTGATCATGCCCGGGTCATAGGTGACGGAGAACAGGTCGTTCAAGCGGGCCACTTCGGCGCTGTAGTCCTTCTGGTGGATGCCGCGCAGGACGGAGTAGATCTCGTTAAGGCCAGAGGAGGTGCCCAGGTTGACCTTGGCATCCAGGAAGGCTTCCTTCTTGGACTCGTCAATGTCGGAGCTCTTCAGGCCTTCCAGCATGCCCATGGCAATCTCGTCGTCATGGGTGAAGATGTAGCGGGTGGCCTTGATGTCATCGGGGGTGTTGCTGTCCAGCCACTCGGTGAACAGGCGGCGGCCTTCACTGCGGCTCCAGCCGGTGTAGGCGGTGGAACGGATGGCGTCCACCTGCTCCTGGGTCCAGTCTGCTTCCAGCAGGCCCTTGAAGAAGCCGTTGTTACGCATCTCGGGCACGGAGGAGTTGTCGCCGGGGATGATCAGCACGTTGTCGCCGGGCTGCAGGCCGTCGGCCACAAAGCGCTTGGCGGTCTCATAGCCGATGCCCTCGTTGTCGCCCTTGACGGTGGACACCGCGTTGTCCACCACGGAGTCGATCACGCGGTCAAACATCACAAAGGGGATGTTGCTGTTCACCAGCTTGCGCATGGTGGCTTCCAGGGTGTTGTCATAGGGCAGGATGACGATGGAGCGGGCGCTCTGGTTGTCAATCAGGTCCTCCACCTGGGTGATCTGGTTGGCGGGGTCAGAGGACGCGATGACACGGGCGGTGTACACGCCGGCGTCGTTGATTTCCTTGGCCTTTTCTTCAGCATAGGAGAGGACGGCGCCTGTCCAGCCGTGGTCGGCGTTGGGGACCAAAATGGCGATGTCGGTGACGTTGGCCATGGCGCTGCCCAAAGACAGGGACAGGGCCAGAACCAGCAACAGGGTGACCAGTTTTTTCATGGTTGATGCCTCCAATGTTTTCTATGTTTACTGGCTGTGCCAGCAAATCATGCTTAATTGATATGTACCCAGGCGGAATCGTTTTTCGCGCTGTTGATGACAGCATGGATAAATTTCACGCCGTTAACGCCGTCTTGTACCCGGGGGAAATCAAACCCGTCTGTGGGCTGCCCTTCCCGGTGGGCGATGACCGCGCTTGCGAACTGTTGGTACAGGTTGCCAAAGGCCACATGCAGGCCTTCGGGGTGGCCGGTGGGCAACTGGCTGAAGGCGGCGGCCTTTTCTTTCAAGTAGCCGTTGCCGCGGGTGAGCGTGCGGGGCGCTTCACCCCGGGGGGTATAGCGCACATAGTCCGGGTTTTCCTGCTGCCACTCCAGGGAGCCTTCATCCCCATAGATGCGCACCGCCAGGGCGTTGAGTGTGCCCGCTGCCACCTGGGAGCACCAGTAGGCGCCGTTGGCGCCGTTGTCGTACTCCACCAGGATGTTGGCGTTTAAATCCAGCGGCTGGCCAAAGCGGTTGACGGTGGCCAGCAGGCGCTTGATCTTGAGCCCGGTGATGTAGTGCACAAAGTTTTCAATGTGCGAGCCGATATCGCCCACGCAGTTGGAGATGCCGGCGATTTCGGGATTTTTGCGCCAGACGGACAGGCTTAATTCCTGCCCTTCCACCGGGTGCAGGTCATCCAGCAGCCACTCCTGGGGGTATTCGGCGTTGACGGAAATCACCTTGCCGATTTTGCCTTCGGCCACCATCTCGCGCATGACCTTGGCCAGCACATAGCCGGTGTAGGAGTAGTTGACGCCAAACAGCAGGTTCTTTTGCTGCGCCAGGTGCGCAAGCTCCTCCGCCTGCTCCACCGTAAAAGTCAGCGGCTTTTCGCACATCACGTGGATGCCGTTTTCCAGGAACGTCTTGGCGATGTCAAAATGGGTGACGTTTGGGGTGACGATGGACACAAAGTCAATGCCGTCTTCGCGCTTGCCTTCCTCCCGCGCCATGTCCTGGTAGGTGTCATACACACGGGCAGGGTCAAGTCGCAGCACCTGGCCCGTCTTTTTGTTTTTTTCCTGGGAGGAGGCGGAGAAGCAGCCGGCGACCAGCTGGATGCGCTCATCAAAACCGATGGCGCGGCGGTGCACCTTGCCGATGAAGGCGCCCTCATCGCCGCCCACCATGCCGTAGCGAACAAGTTGTGACATAGGTCCTCCTTAGTTGGCAATGGCCTCGTCAAACTTGACGAGGGAGGGTTGGAAGTTGATCTTCTTGACAAACTCGCAGGCTTCCGTGGCGCCGTGGACGCGGTCCATGCCGCTGTCCTCCCACTCAACAGAGAGCGGCCCGTCATAGCCATGGGCGTTGAGGACGCGGATGATCTCTTCAAAATTGACGCCGCCATGCCCCAGGGAGCGGAAGTTCCAGCCCCGGCGCAGATCGCCAAAGTCGATGTGGGAGCCAAGCAGGCCGCTTCGCCCGTCCAGGGTGACCGCCGCGTCCTTCATGTGCACGTGGTAGACCCGGTCGATGAAATCGGCCAGGAAAATGTGGGGGGTGACGCCCTGCCACAGCAGGTGTGAGGGGTCAAAGTTCAGTCCAAACTCCGGCCAGTCCTTGAATTTCTCAAGCAGGCGCTTTGTGGAGTAATAGTCAAAGGCAATCTCGCCCGGGTGGACTTCCAGGGCGAAGCGCACGCCGTGCTTGCGGTATTCCTCCAGGATGGGGGTCCACAGGTCAAAAATTTCCTGAAAGCCGTCCTCCACCATTTGCTCGGTGGTCTGCGGGAAGGAGTACAGGTACTTCCAGATGGGGCTGCCGGTAAAGCCGGTGACCACATCCACATCCAGCATCCGGGCGACCTGGGCGGACTTCTTCATCTGGTCAATGGCCCAGGCGCGGATTTCTTCGGGCTTGTCGGCCAATTCCGCGGGGGCAAAGTTGTTCAGGCGCGGGTCTGGCGCGTCGCCGACGCACTGGCCGATGATGTGGGTGGCGATGGCCTTGCAGATCAAGCCATGCTTTTTGAGGGTGTCCTTGATCCAGGGAATGTAGGCCGTATCAGTTAGGGCGCGGTCCAGGTCCAGGCCCTTGCCCCAACTGGCGATTTCCAGGCCTTCATAGCCCATTTGGGCAGCCAGTGCGCAAAGTTCGTCAAAGGGCAAATCGGCCCACTGCGCGGTACAGAGCGTGACAGGTCTTTGGTTCATCGTTTATCCTCCTTATGATAGCAATCAAACTGGGTCGTCTGGCAGCTTTTGTTCAGCCCTTTTATTGTACCCGATGGCAGGGGAATGTCAACCAACAGCGATTGTTTTGTGAAGGTTCTTTATTTGAATTTGACAAATCAATTGTGGGTGGTGGGATAGAGAACAGGGTATTGAGGGTTTATTTAAAAAACTAAAAATGCTGCATACTGGGTATAGTCTGCAGCAAGATTTTATGAAGTAACCTTGGATAGAAAAGTAAAGTTTCAACTGTCCTCGCCCATCAAATGCCCCTGCTTTTGATGGCAAGGCGGAGCGGCGGAACGGGCGAGAGATGCCTCTTGAGAAGATGTCGCGAGCTTAGTGAAGCTCGCGACGCCGAAGCAAGGAACCATGAAATTGATACAATGCACCGCTCCGAGAAGACGGGGTAAAGTAGCAAATTCGATTTTTATTCGTTTATAAAAACAGCCCAATCTAAGTTCGACCAACCGCCGATGGGAGTCAGCGGAGTTAATGGGGTTAGTGGAGTAAGCGGCTTCAGTGGTTTAAGTGGAGTTAATGGCTTCAATGGCCGAATCGGAACAAGCAAGGAGAAGGTAGACTGTGGCTGTGAACCCTCAGACCATGCAATTGGTTTCCCGTCCTTATCAACTATTGTTCCCTCTACAAAACCGCCTAACCATCCACAGTTTACATCAAACACATAATTGCCTGCAACAAAGGCTATCCAGTTTAAGCTTTTCGAGAAAATATAGCCCTCGTCTCCAAGCCATGCAACAAGCTGAGAATGTCTATCAAACAATGCTATCATACAATACCTCCACTTTTATGTTTAAATATTTTGCGCTCTATGAGCGCTTCGTTTCGAGGAGTTGTTTTTTGTTCCACTCTATCCATGAGATGCCACATAATATGAATTATGGCTGCACTTTTCGCTTGGAATTAGTCACATACGTCAACTCAGTGAAGGCACCTTTATACACTTCATCATCAAGAAAACCTAAAATTTCCTTGAGTTTTTTCTTTTCAGTTGGCAATATGACTTTGTTGTTCTCAACAGTTACGACTAAGCCACATTCCTGTGCAAGCTTTTTTATTTTCTTTGCTGTATTGTTTTTCAGAACACCTGAGTCATTGATCAGGGCAATTTTCCGGCGAATCCAGGTGTCCGCCATAGCTTGCATAGCCTGTTTGTCTGGGATATGTAACAAGGGTAAATCGCAAAAACTCTGAACTTCCGCGTCAGTTGCAGAACGATAATATTCGCCAAGGTCGAAAACCTGGCGCGCATAATAATATGAAGAAAAGCGAAGTTCTGTTGCCGTGAAAATACAATCCACACTATCGGTGATACCAATTCCCCAACGATTTTCACGTCTAAATGTATCTTCACTATAAAATAAGTTAAATCTTCTTGTAGACAGGTATTGTTCTTTGCGAAATCGTTGAAATGCAACAGTAAATACTTCCGTATTGTTTGCTTCCCTACGCTGTCCTACGAAAACAGCTCGAATATCGGGTTCATCTTCTTCGCTGTACCGGAACGTTTGTAACCCCAGAGGGCTCTAATGGCATTTGTTTTTCTGCTTTACAACTTGCTTGGTATTGCCAATTAGCTGGAATTGATCGAGTGAGAAGAAATTTATGTATTCCGATTTTATAATCATTAGAGAGTTGTGGGCCATCTCTAATGAGTTATGACCGAGTGTTTTCTGAAGACGAAAAATATCCGCTGAATTCCTTGCTTAGTTTTATCCAAAGGTGTTCTTGAAAGTGTGAATGCCTAACGTAGTAACTATTTTCTTTTTAATATATTCTTTTATTGTAGCTAATGCGAGATTTGTTACCATGTTATTCAAATGGACCTCTTCAAACGCTACTGAAACTAAACTCGTATTGCTCTTCCATGTAATGATCTTTCTTAACACGCATTCGTCATTCCTCCCACTATTTTGATGTCATCAGGAAGTCAAAAATAGACTCCCTGATTGTGTCAAAATCCGGAAATAATCAGGGTGTCTAATTTTTAAGCAGAAAAAGAAAGAACCCTCATTTTGCTTGAGGATTCTTGGGTTTGGTGCGCCTTCAGGGACTCGAACCCGGGACACCCTGATTAAGAGTCAGGTGCTCTACCAACTGAGCTAAAGGCGCATGGAGCGGGTGATGGGAATCGAACCCACGTGACCAGCTTGGAAGGCTGGA
>DUQZ01000048.1 GCA_012837525.1 Clostridiales bacterium
AAGAAATGCCACACCCCAAAGGCATGACATTTCCTAAATTTTACATATGCTGCTGTATCTGTGCGCTGGCTTTATTTGGCGTTCTCAGCCGCCTTTTTGAGGGAAGCCAGGTAATCCCCCACGGTGATGGTGACGCTGGCCTTCAATTCCTCCACATCCGGCACCTGCTTGTGGTTGGCGTCGCGCTCATACACGGGGATGTTCAGCACCTCGTCCACGGTTTTGCCGGTGGCGTACTCGGCAAAGGCCGCGATTTGCTCAAACCATTCCTTGCCGATTTCGCTGACTTTGACCATGCCATAGGCTTCGCCCTTCTCCAGCTTGGTCAGCAGTTCCTCGGGCAGGTTGATGGGCTTGCCCTCGTGGTCAAACTGGATCTTGCTTTGCTGCACGTCCCAGACAACGGACAGGATCTTGCCTTCCCCGTCCAGCAGCAGGCTGCACACGGTGGTGTTCACCTGGGCGGCGCCCGCTTTCTCCTCGGTTGCCTCGGCGACGGAACCAATGGAGGTCACCATGCCCTGGCCAAACTTGTACACAGCAGGTGTCTCCTCCTGGGCATCCGCGGCCGGCTCCGCGGTCTCTTCCGCAGCGTCCTCCTCCTGGGCTTCCTCAGCCGCAGGGGACTTGAGCGCTGTCAGCTCCGCCAGCGCCGCGTGCTTTTCTGTGATGAGGGCGGCGGCGCGCTTCTCCAGGTCGGATTTCCTGGTTTCCAGCGCGGCAATCTTGGCCTGGGCCGCTTCCACTTCGGTTTCCAGCTCGGTAATTCTGGCCTCCATCTCGGCGGATTTTTCAAGCGCTTCTGTCAGGGCGGCTTCGGCCTCGGCCTTGGCGGTCTCCAGCTCCGTCACCTTGGCCTGCTCAGCTGTCAGGCTGGCTTCCAGCTCCGCGTTGGCATTCAGCGCGGTCTGCATCTCCTCACTCAGGGTGCCCTTTTCCTCGGTCAATTGCTCCAGCGTGGCCTGGGCTTCGTCCTTGGCCTGGTCGCGGTTGGTCAATTCGCCCTCCAGCTCGGCCAGTTTGGCTTCCAGCTCCGCCACTTTGGCGTCCGCCTCGTCCTTGGCGTTTTGCAGGGTGGTGAGGTCCGCGCTCAGCTTGTTTTTCGCCGTGGTGGTTTCATCCACCATTTTGAGCAAGTCCGCGCTCTTGCCGGCGGCGGCCTCCCGCTCGTTGTTGGCGGCGATCAGCTCCTCCTGCTTGGTTTCCAGCTCCGTCTTGGCGGCGTCCACCTCACCCTGCAGTTCCTCTGCTTTTTTAGTCGCCTCGTCCAATTTGCCCTGTACCTCGGCGATCTGTTTGTTGGCCTTGTTCAGATCCGCGGTAATCCCGCCTTTCTGGTTGACCAATACGCCAATCCCGATCGCGGCAGCCAGGACAACCACCGCCAGGATGATGGATAGTTTCTTCATGCTTCCTCCTACTTCCTCATTGTGTTGTTAATGATTCCAGCGCCTTCTCATCAAAGCCGAACATCACGCGGTTGCCATTGCGGATGATGGGCGTGCGCAGCAGGCGCGGGTTTTCCAGCACATAGTCGATGATGGTTTGCGTATTATTGGTATACGCAACAGGATGGGATTTGACCTTGATGTCCTCAAGGTCCAGGATGTCCCGGGCAGAGGACGCACGAATAAACAGCTCCACCTCCTTTTGCCCCAGTCTGTGCTTTTTGAGGTCCATGGCCTGATAGGGGATGCGCCGCTCCTTGAAGTAGCGCTCCGCCTTTTGTGTATCAAAATTTCGTTTATGAAAATACAGCTGGATGCTCATGCTTCAATGGCTCACCGGTTCTAAAAACGGCAGGTCAACGCGGTTTTGGCCGTCATCCCACAGGCGCTCCAAACGGTAATACTGCCGCGCGTCCGGGATGAAGATATGCACGATGACATCCGCGTAGTCCATCACAATCCAGGTGCCGTCACTGCGGCCTTCCACCCGGCGGGGTTCCAGACCGCCCTGCGACAAGTGCTTGTCCAAATGCTCGCACAAGGCGCGCGTCTGGATGCGGTTATGGCCGGTGGCAATCACCAGGTAGTCCGCCAGGGTGGTCAGGTGCGCCACCCGAAGGGCCAGCACATCCTGCGCTTTTTTGTCGTCCAGCAGTTTCGCGATTCTAACAACCAGTTTGTCTTCTGCCATGTTATCTCCCCTTTCCTTTATGTTTCCGGGCTTCCTGCCCGGTTGTTACACCTCAAGCGCCAGCGGCCGCATCAGCCGCCTGCGCAAATCCTTGATGGCTTGCTTGGTCAGTTTGCTGTCGGGCAGCCCCTTGGCGCGCACTTGCTTCTGGGTGCCCACCAGGCTGGCCAGGGCCGCTTTGCGGATGTCCTTTTCCGCCAGCGCCCTGACTCTGTCCACGCCCGGATAATCCCGGCCCGGCTCGATGGCGTCGGCCACAAACAGGCATAATTCCAGCATGGTCATGCCCGCGCGCCCGGTGGTGTGGTAGCGGATGGCGTTGAGGATGTGCACATCGCTGACATGGTAGCGCGTACGCGCGATGTGTGCCCCCACCAGGCCGTGCAGCAGGGCATTGCTGTTCATGGTCCGTTTGTCAACCGGAAGCCGCGCCTTGCGCGCGATCAGCTGCAGCCGCGGCAGTTCCATGTTTTTGGCGCAGTCGTGCAGGATGGCCGCCACGCTTGCCTTTTGCATGGGCTGGTGGTACAGCCTGGCCAGGCGCACCGCCGTTTCCCGCACGCGCAGGACATGGGCAAAGCGCTGCGGGGACACCGCCTGGCGCACCATGTGCTCATAGTTGGGCTGGTACAGCCCGTTCGCCGCGATATATTCCGCCACGTCCGGGTGCAAAAGCCTGGGCGCGTCGGATAAAAGCCGCAGCTGCGCGCGCGCCTGGCCGGAGGACAGGGTCATCATCTCCCCTTCAAGCAGGGTGACCGTGGCCCCCTGCGCGGACAGGGCTTCGCACAGCCCCTTTTCCTCATAGCCGATGCGAGGGTAGACCGCGAAGGAACATAAGGTAAACAGCGTCTGCGCGTCCTTCCACTTGGGGATGTCCGGCGCCTTGTCCGCCCCCACCAGGTAGACGAATTCCGCGTCCGGGTAGCGTACCCACAAATCACGCAGGGTATCCACCGCGTAACGGTGCGTATCGGTCATGTCCACGTCACAAAGGGCAAGGCCAGGCTGCCCCGCGATCATCAGTTCAATCATCGCCGCGCGGTGCTTTTCGTCCGCGTGCACCAGGCGGGAGAGCGGTTTGCCAATGGGCGTGAACAGCACAAAATCCAGCCCAAGAGAATCCAGGGCCTTTTGTGCCAGATTCAGATGCCCAAAATGAATGGGATCAAAATGTCCGCTGAATATGCCTATGCGTCGCAATCCATGCTCCTTACGGCCTTGCTTCCATGTCTATTATACACAGTTTGATGGAATTGGCAAAACCGCAAATACGGACGCTTAACGGTGGCTTGCTATGCAGTTTTTGTTCGGTTGGTATGGCTCTACTCGATGTCCTCTCGGCAGCGCCGCCTGCTGCGGGCCTGCCCTCGCGGCAGCTCCTGGTTCAGGTAACGCCGGCTGCGGCCGGAGGGCAGAGCGCTGGCGCGGATGATGTGCAGGGTCGGGGGTTTGGGGTCTGGTTTCTTTATCTTGATATTCTCACGAATACTCATACAATCACTCCTTGGTGCCAGTATGCACCAGGGCCATTATATCACAATTCTGTCTCCAAATGTTACGGCTGTGTAACATGTTGGTCAAGGGCATGAAAAAACCGGCGACTTGCGCCGGTTATACCCAAAGTGGGATGAATCTTAGACCATCTCGATCAGCACGCGCTCGGAGGCGTCGCCGCGGCGGGGACCCAACTTGTAGATACGGGTGTAGCCGCCGGCGCTGTTCTTCTCTTCGTTGCGCTTGCGATACTTGGGGCCGTATTCCCGGAAGAGCTTCTCCACCACGGGATGCTTGACATCCTTGGTGCGCTCACGGTATTCCGTGCGGCTCTCGTCGTCCTTGCGGGGCTCGGGAATGTTGTACAGATAAGCCAGCATCAAACGGCGCGCGTGCAGTTTGGAAGCGGCGTCGTTGACCACGTCAATCTTGACGATCTGGCCTTTCTCGTTGTGGTATTCCTTGGTGGCGTCCACGGTATTGTCGTACTCACGCACCGCGAGGGTCACCATCTTCTCCGCCACGCGGCGGACTTCCTTGGCGCGGGCCAGGCTGGTCTCAATGCGGCCATGCCACAAGAGGTTGGTGACCTGGTTGCGGATAAGGGCCTTGCGCTTGTCGCTGGACAGGCCAAGCTTGCGTTGCTGTGCCATGTGGGTTTCCTCCTTAGCCTACTGGGGCGATTGCTTATTCTTCGTTGGAGCGCAGAGCCAGGCCCAATAGCCCCAGCTTATGCTCGACTTCTTCCAGGCTCTTCTTGCCCAGGTTGCGGACCTTCATCATGTCTTCCTGGGTTTTTTGCACCAGTTCGGACACGGTGTTGATGCCCGCGCGCTTTAAGCAGTTGAAGGCGCGCACGGACAGGTCCAATTCATCAATGGTCATCTCGGCGGTCTTGCTGCCCAATTCGCTCTCCGCTTCTTCCTCAGGCATAGCCAGGGACGCGTCGGTCAAGTGGGTGAAGATGCCCAGTTGGTTGACCAAAATCTTGGACGCCATGCCGATGGCCTCCTCCGGCGTGACGGAGCCATTGGTCCATACTTCCAGCACCAGCTTGTCATAGTCGGTGATCTGGCCCACACGGGTGTCCTCTACCAGGTAGTTGACCTTGCGCAGGGGCGTGAAGATGGCGTCAATGGGAATCATGCCGATCACGGGCAGTTCGGCGGGCTTGCTGCGCTCAGCGGAGACATAGCCAAAGCCATGCTCGATGGTGAGGGTCATGTGCAGCTTGGTGCCCTCAGACAGCGTGGCGATGTGGAGGTCGGGGTTGACGACTTCCACCTCGCTGTCCACGCGGATGTCCGCCGCGGTGACAACGCCGGGGCCTTCGGCGATGATTTCCACCTGCTTGGTGACATCAGCCAGCAAGCGGACGGACAGTTCTTTCAGGTTGAGGATCATCTCCGTCACGTCTTCCTTGACGCCGGGGATGGTGGAGAACTCATGCTGGACGCCTTCGATCTGCACGCTGGTGACAGCGGCGCCGGGCAGGCTGCTTAACAGGCTGCGGCGAAGGGCATTGCCCAGGGTGTGGCCAAAGCCGCGCTCCAGGGGCTCAACCACGAAGCGGCCATAGAATTCATCCTCACGGGATTCAACGCGCTCAATGCGCGGGCTGACGGATTCTGTGATCATGGTACCCTCCTGCTTTCTTCTTGACGGTAGTTGAAGGACAGGCTAATTAGCGGGAGTAGAACTCGATGATCATGTTCTCCTGCAGCGCGAAGTCCACGTCGCTGCGCTCGGGCAGGCTGTCGACTGTGGCCTTGAGCTCATCGAAGTTGACATTCAGCCACTTGGGCAGAATGCGGGCGCTGCCTTCGCGCACGGCCTTGAACAGGTCCATGTCGCGGCTGGAGGCGCCAACGGAGATCACATCGCCCTGCTTGATGGTGTAGGAGGGGATGTCGACCTTCTGGCCGTTCACCAGGAAGTGGCCGTGGTTGACCAGCTGACGGGCCTGGGCGCGGGACGCGGCCAGACCTGCGCGGTACACCACGTTGTCCAGCCTGCGCTCAAGCAGCTGCAGCAGGTTCTCGCCGGAAACACCCTTCATCTTCAGCGCCTTTTGATAGGTGCGGTGGAACTGGGTTTCCAGCATGCCATACGCGCGGCGGGCCTTCTGCTTTTCACGCAGCTGGGTGCCATACTCGCTCATTTTGCGCTGGCGGGCATGGCCGTGCTGGCCAGGAGGGGTGGGGCGCTTTGCCAGGGCGCATTTCTGTGAGAAGCACTTCTCGCCTTTCAAAAAGAGCTTGGTGCCCTCACGACGGCACATACGGCATACGGAGCCGGTATTTCTTGCCATGTGGGTTTCTCCTTCTTACACTCTTCTGCGCTTGGGCGGGCGGCAGCCATTATGGGGAATCGGGGTCACGTCTTTGATCATGGTGACCTCCAGGCCGGCCGTCTGCAGGGACCGGATTGCGGCTTCGCGCCCGGAGCCCGGGCCCTTCACCAGCACATCCACGGTGCGCAGCCCAAATTCGGCGGCTGCTCTGGCAGCTGTTTCCGCGGCCATCTGCGCGGCGAACGGCGTGGACTTCTTGTTGCCGCGGAAGCCCATTCCGCCCGCGGATGCCCATGAAAGCGCGTTGCCCATGGTATCCGTGATGGTCACGATGGTATTGTTAAAAGATGATTGGATATGCACCACGCCGCGCTCAACGAGCTTTTTCTCACGGCGCCGGCGGGATACCCGTTTAAGAGAAGGTTTTGCCATTCTTTTCCTCCATACCGCTTAATGGGTGTTTGTCGTAGCCTTATCTGGCCTTTTTCTTGCCGGTTACCTGGCGCTTGGGGCCTTTGCGTGTGCGCGCATTCTGCTTGGTGTTTTGCCCGCGCACAGGCAGGCTGCGGCGATGGCGGATCCCACGGTAGGAACCAATCTCCACCAGGCGTTTGACGTCCATGGAAATCTCACGGCGCAAATCGCCTTCGACCTTCACATGATGCTCGATATACTCGCGCAGTTTGCTGATGTCGTTCTCACTCAGGTCGCGGACACGGATGTCCGGGCTGATTTCGGTTTCCGCAAGAATTTTCTTGCTGGTGGTCGGCCCAATCCCGAAGATATGGGTCAGGCCGGTTTCAATGCGTTTGTCTCTTGGTAAGTCAACGCCTGCTATACGTGCCATGTGCTGGGAACACCTCCAAATTTACTGCTTGTTGGGTAGCTGGTCATCAGCCAAATATCTATGATGGCGCCGCACGGTCCTGAACAGGATTCAGGCAGCCGCCCGCGCAGCGAACCATGCCAAAGAGGAACCCCTCAGCCTTGCCGTTGCTTGTGCTTGGGGTTTTCGCAGATGATCATCACGCGGCCTTTGCGGCGGATGATCTTGCATTTTTCGCAAATCGTTTTAACAGATGGACGGACTTTCATGGGATAACCTCCTCAGTGTGGCTCAGTTTTTGCTGCGCCAGGTAATGCGGCCTCGTGTCAGGTCATAGGGGGAAAGCTCGATGGTCACCTTGTCCCCCGGATAGATGCGGATGAAGTGCATGCGCATTTTGCCGGAGATGTGCGCCATGATGCGGTGTCCGTTGGCCAATTCAACGGAGAACATGGCGTTTGGCAGGGCTTCTACCACTTTGCCTTCGATTTCGATAACGTCACTTTTGGACAACTAATTGCCTCCTTTAGGCGGGGTTTTGATGGGACGGGTCTTGCAGGGGTTTGAGGAACATGCGAATGTCATGATCCGTCACAGTCGTCAAGTCGGAGGATGCGGCGAGGCTGGGCAGTTCGTGCCCAATGGCCCGCAGGTGCTTCCTTCGCTTTTTCTTCGGGCGCGAAAGCGGGCGCAGCCCGCCATTGGCGACCAATACGAAATCAGCGTCCAACTCACATAGTACCACAAATACTCTGCCCTTGTCACGCCCTTTTAGGGAAATCGCGGCGATTCCGCTTTTTATTTCCGGCTTCATCGCAGGGCTTACTCCCAGGTGAACCCGGGCAAGGTCAGAATCTCGGGCAGGCCGTCTTCCGTCACGGCGATGGTGTGCTCGTAATGGGCACAGGGCGAGCCGTCCACCGTCTTGATGGTCCAGCCGTCCTCCATCTCCTTCACCTGCCAGCCGCCCATGGAAATCATGGGTTCTACCGCCATGGTCATGCCGGGGCGAAGGCGTGCGCCGCGTCCGGGCTCCCCGAAGTTGGGGATGGACGGGTCCTCGTGCATGCTGCGGCCGATGCCGTGACCGGTCAGGTCGCGGATGACGCCGTAGCCATAGGCCTCTGCCAGCGTTTGCACCGCGTGGCCGATGTCGCTCACCCTGCCGCCGTTCACAGCAGCCTTGATGCCCGCAAAGAAGCACTCCTCGGTGACCTCGATCAGCTTTTGCAACTGGGGGCTGATGACGCCCACGCCCACGGTGAAGGCGCTGTCCGCGTGCCAGCCGTCCAGGATCAAGCCGCAGTCGATGGAGAGGATGCTGCCCTCTGTGAGCACCTGGCTTTCCGCGGGGATGCCGTGGACCACCTCGTCATCCAGGCTTGCGCAGATGCTGGCCGGGTAGCCCCGGTAGTTGAGGAAGGAAGGGATGGCGCCAGCCCGGTGGATGAGCTCCTCCGCGTAGGCGTCAATCGCAGCCGTGGTTTCCCCCGGGCGGACGACCTCGCGCAGTTTGCCCATAATCTCGTGCAGCAGTTTCCCCGCGTCGCGCATCTTGTCCAGCTGCGCGTCGTTTTTGATGGAAATCATGCCGTTAACCCCAGCGCCTCTTTGATCAGCTGATGGTCTACCTCGATGCCTTCTTCGGCGGAGACCGCGTGCAGCAGGCCTTCCTGCTCGTAGTAGGCAATCAAAGGCGCGGTTTGTTCCTCGTACACCTTCAGCCGGTTTAAGATGGTGTCCGGCTGGTCATCCACCCGGTGGATGAGCGGGCCGCCGCAGGCTTCACAGGTGGTTTTGCCATCCAGGCGGCTGATGTGGTAGGTGGCGCCGCAGTCCTTGCAGACACGGCGGCCGCTCAGGCGGCCCAGGATGACCTCGTTGCCGGCTACCAGGTCAATCACCGCGTCAATGGTGGTGATGGCCTTGAGGGCCTCCGCCTGCGGGATGGTGCGGGGAAAGCCGTCCAGGATGAAGCCGTTTTCGCAATCCGGCTGCGCCAGACGCTCCTTCACCATGCCGATGACCACGTCATCGGGCACCAGCTCACCCGCGTCGATGTGTTTCTTCGCGGCCATGCCCAGGGCGGTTTGCCCCTTGATGTGCGCGCGCAGCATGTCGCCGGTGGAGATCTGGGGGATGTTCAACTCCTCCCCCAGCAGCTTGGCGTGTGTGCCTTTGCCCACGCCAGGCGGTCCCAAAAAGATGATGTTCATAAGACCCCCCTGGGCTTACAGGAAGCCCTTGTAGTTGCGCATCACCAGCTGTGCTTCCACCTGACGCATGGTCTCCAGGGATACGGACACAGCGATGAGCATGGAGGATGCCGCGAAGGGGATGCGGACATTCTGCCAGACGGACAACAGGGTGGGCAGGGTGGCCAATACGGCCAGGAAGATCGCGGCGAACAGTGTCAGGCGCTTAGAAATGCGCGCCAGGTAGGACACGGTGTTGGCACCCGAGCGGATGCCGGGGATGTTGCCGCCCTGCTGCTGGATGTTCTTGGCGATGTCCTGCGGGTTGAAGGAAATGGACGCGTAGAAGTAGGTGAAAGCCAGAATCAGCAGCGCGGTCACGATCAGGTTCAGGGGCGCGCCCTGGCCCATGTTGGCGTTCCACCACTTGTAGGCGGCGGAGTCAACGCCGAACATGGCGATGATGGTGCCGGGGAAGGCCATGAAGGAATACGCGAAAATCAGGGGCAGCACGCCGACTGACAGGACCTTCATGGGGATGTGGGTGGACTGGCCGCCGTACATTTTCCGGCCAACCACACGCTTGGCGTACTGCACCGGGATGCGGCGCTCGCCCAGGTCGATGAAGGTGACGACGGTGATAAGAATCAGGGTGGTCACAATCAAGATGAGGAAGCCGGAGATGGTGGTGCCGTAGCGGGTGATGCCCAGCACGTCGGTGAAGGCCGTTAAGAGGCCGGAGAAGATGTTGGAGATGATGCCGGCGAAGATCAGCAAGGAGATACCGTTGCCGATCCCGTTGGCGGTGATGCGCTCACCAATCCACATGGCCAGGGAGGTACCGCCCGCCATGACCACACCGATGGTGATCAGGCCAAAGGCGCTGTTGTACCCAGCCTGCAGCACGCGCTGGCCGGTGACGGGGTCCGTCTGGTTGTTCAGCGCGGCGATGATGCCGATGGCCTGGATGGCCGCCAGGACGACGGTGGAGTAGCGGGTGATCTTGTTGATCTTCTCCTTGCCCTCCTCGCCGCCTTCCTTGGACAGGCGCTCCAGCGCCGGGATGGCGATGGTGAGCAGCTGGATGATAATGCTGGCGTTGATGTAGGGTGTGATACCCATCGCCATGACTGTCATCTGGCTGAAGGATCCGCCGGTCATCATGTTGACCAGGCCAAGCATGTCATACTGCTCAGCCAGCGCGCGGACCACTTCGGAGTTAATGCCGGGAACCGGAATGACGCCCACCAAGCGGAAGATGAGGAGCATCATAAAGGTGTAGAGCAGCTTTTTCTTTAACTCAGGCACCTTCCAGGCATTGCGAAGCGTTTCCCACATGTCAGACCTCCTCAGCCTTGCCGCCGGCCTGCTCGATCTTTTCCTTGGCAGAGCTGGTGAAGCGTTGGACCTGTACGGTCAGCGGGCGGGTGAGTTCGCCTGTGCCCAGGATCTTCACGCCGTCACGCAGGTTTTTCACCAGGCCGGCTTCTTTGAGCAGGTCCACGGTGACCACGGTGTCAGGCTCGAAGATTTCCAGCCGGCCCACCGCGACCTCGGCATATTCCTTGCGGAAGATGTTGGTGAAGCCGCTCTTGGGGATCCGGCGCATCAGGGGCATCTGGCCGCCTTCAAAGCCGGGGGCCTTGCCGCCGCCGGAGCGCGCCTTGGCGCCCTTGTGGCCCTTGCCCGAGGTTTTGCCCAGGCCGCTGCCGGGGCCGCGGCCTAAGCGCCGTTTCTTGGTTTTGGAACCCGGCGCGGGTTGCAGTTCATGTAATTTCATGAGGAAGCCCTCCTATCACTCGTTGATTTCCTCGACCTTGACCATGTGCTTGACCACGAAAACCTGGCCGCGCACGCTGGGGATGTCGTCTCTGATGACGCTCTGGCCAATTTTGCGCAGGCCGAGCGCTTCAATGGTGGCTTTGTGCTTGGGCATGCTGCCGATAGGGGACTTTTCCAGTGTGATCTTTAACTTCATGCTGTCCCTCCTCAGCCCAGAATCTCTTCGACGGTCTTGCCGCGCAGCTTGGCCACCTGCTCAGGAGAGCGCAGGAGCTTGAGCCCCTCGATGGTCGCCTTGACGGTGTTGATGGGGTTGCTGGTGCCGTAGGACTTGGTGCGGATGTCCTTGACGCCCGCCAACTCCAGCACCGCGCGGGCAGCGCCGCCCGCGATGACGCCGGTACCTTCGGGCGCGGGCAGGATGACGACCTTGCCAGTGCCGAAATAGCCGGTGATCTCATGGGGCACAGTGGTGCCGGCCAGGGGGACGGTGATCAGGTTCTTCTTCGCGTCCTCAACGGCCTTGCGGATGGCCTCGGGGATTTCCGCGGCCTTGCCCATGCCGGCGCCGACGCGGCCGGCCATATCACCCACCACGACCAAGGCTGCGAAGCGGAAGTTACGTCCGCCCTTAACAACCTTCACGACGCGGTTGATGTTAACTAATCTCTCTTGAAATTCGCTCTGTTCTTCGCGATTGCGGCGATCTCTGTCTCTGCGTTGCATCCTTCAGCTTCCTCCTTAGAATTTCAGCCCGGCTTCGCGGGCGCCGTCCGCCAGGTTGGCGACACGGCCTGTATAGATGTAACCGCTGCGGTCAAAGACCACCTGGGTGACGCCGGCAGCCAGGGCGCGCTCGCCCACCAGCTTGCCCACCGCTTTGGAGGCGCCCTTCTTGTCCAGCTCATCCAGCTGGGACTTGATGGACTCATCCATGGTGGAGGCGGAAGCCAGGGTCAGGCCACGGGTGTCGTCGATGATCTGGGCATAGATCGCGCTGTTGCTGCGAAACACGCTCAGGCGCGGTATATCAGGGGTGCCGCTCACTTTTTTCCGGACGCGGCGATGACGGTTCTTGCGCATCTGGTTACGGTCACGTTTGTTAAACATCTGCGGTCACTCCTTTCTTAGTTGCCGGCCTTACCCACCTTGCGGCGGATATGCTCATCTTTGTATTTGATGCCCTTGCCCAGGTAGGGCTCCGGCGGACGCACGGCGCGGATGTCCGCGGCCAGGTTGCCCACAACCTGCTTGTCAATGCCAGAGACCACAACCGAGGTGGCGCTGGGGGTCTGGAAGGTCACGTCCTTGGGGGCGGTGAACACGACGGGGTGGGAATAGCCGACGTTCAAGGTCAGCGTATTGCCGTCCACCTGCGCGCGGTAACCGGTGCCCACCAACTCCAGCGTTTTGCTGAAACCTTCCGTGACGCCCACGACCATGTTGTGGACCAGGGAGCGGTACAGGCCGTGCATGGCCTTTTGGGGCTTGGAATCATCCTTGCGTTCCAGGATCAGGACGCCGTTGTCCTGGGAGAGTTTGATGTCCTGATGGACATCCTGGCTTAAGGTGCCTTTGGGGCCTTTGACGACGACCAGATTGCGCTCGTCCACCGTCACCGTCACACCATTTGGCACCGAAATCGGAAGTTTTCCGATACGAGACATAGTATTCTTCCTCCTGTGTGTCGATTACCAGATATAGGCGAGCACTTCGCCGCCCAATTTATCCTGGCGAGCCTTGCGGTCTGTCATCAGACCTTTGGAAGTAGAGATAATCGCAACACCCAGGCCGCCCAGTACCTTGGGCAATTCCTCGTGGCCGGCGTACACGCGCAGGCCGGGCTTGGAGATGCGGCGCAGCCCGGCGATGACCGGCTGCTGCTTGTTGTTGACGTACTTGAGCGTCAGGCGGATCTGGCCCTGCACGCCGTCGTCAATGTTGTCATAGGCTTTGATATAGCCCTCATCCAGCAAAATCTTGGCGATGGCCTTCTTGGCATTGCTGGCAGGGACGGTGACCGTGTCATGCTTGGCAATCTGCGCGTTGCGGATGCGGGTAAGCATATCGGCAATGGGATCATTCACAACCATGGGGGAACCTCCTTCTCCTAAATATCCTTACCAGCTGGCTTTGCGCACGCCGGGGATCTGGCCCTTGTAGGCAAGCTCCCTGAAGCAGATGCGGCAGATGCCGTAGCGGCGCAGCACGGAGTGCGGACGGCCGCACAGACGGCAACGCGTGTACGCGCGGGTAGAAAACTTGGGTGTGCGGGTTTGTTTCACTCGCAAGCTCGTTTTTGCCATTGATTACATATCCTCCCTTACTGCGCGAACGGCATCCCCAAGAGGGACAGCAGCTCTTTGGCTTCTTCATCGGTTTGGGCAGTGGTGACGAAGATCATCTCCATGCCGCGGATCTGTTCGACCTTGTCGTAGTTGATTTCCGGGAAAATCAGCTGCTCGCGCACGCCCAGGGCGTAGTTGCCGCGGCCGTCAAAGGCCTTGGGGGACACGCCGCGGAAGTCGCGGGTGCGGGGCAGGGCGATGGAGACCAGCTTGTCAAAGAACTCTTCCATCCGCTCGCCGCGCAGGGTAACCTTGGCGCCGACGTTCATGCCCTCGCGGAGCTTGAAGTTGGCGATGGACTTGCGCGCCTTGATGACCAGGGCCTTCTGGCCGGAGATCTGGCTGAGCTCCTCCACGGCGTTTTCCAGCGCCTTGGCGTTGTCCTTGCAGTCACCCAGGCCCATGTTGATGACAATCTTGTCCAGCCTGGGAATCTGCATGGGGTTTTTGTAGTTGAACTTCTGCTGCAAGGCGGGCACAGCCTCGGCTTTGTATTTTTCCTTCAAACGGGTTGCCATTTAGCTGTTCCTCCTTTAATCAATCTGCTGTCCGCACTTTTTGCAAACGCGGATCTTCGTGCCGTCATCCTGCACCTTCTTGCCGGCGCGGGAGGGCTTGCCGCACTTCTGGCAGACCAGCATCACGTTGGAGGCGTCAATGGGCGCTTCCTTGTTGATGATGCCGCCGGGCTGCCCCTGGGCACGGGATTTCTGGTGTTTGGTGACCATCGCGACGCCTTCGACAGTGACACGGCCGGTCTTGGGGCTGACTGCCAGCACCTTGCCCTTGACGCCCTTGTCCTTGCCGGAGATGACGATGACCTCATCCTTGGTTTTCACATGTACTTTCATCACGGGTTCTCCTTACAGAACTTCGGGAGCCAGCGAGACAATCTTCATGTAGTTGCCTTCGCGCAGCTCGCGGGCGACAGGCCCGAAGATACGGGTGCCGCGGGGTTGTTTCTGGTCGTTGATGATGACGGCGGCGTTATCGTCAAAGCGAATGTAGGAGCCGTCGGGCCGGCGGTTTTGTTTCACCACACGGACGATGACAGCGCGCACCACTTCGCCCTTTTTGACCTGGCCACCGGGCGCAGCGGATTTCACGCTGGCGACGATGACATCACCCACGCTGCCGGACCGGCGGAATGAGCCGCCGAGTACCCGGATGCACATGATTTCTTTGGCGCCGGAGTTGTCGGCTACCTTAAGCCGTGATTGCGGCTGGATCATACGGGGTTCCTCCTTTTATACCTTCGCCATGGCGCTCTTTGGCCCATGGCCGGGACTTACTTCGCTTTTTGGATAATTTCGACCAGGCGCCAGCGCTTGTCGCGGCTGAGCGGGCGGGTCTCCATGATACGCACGGTATCCCCGATACCGCAGGCATTCTCCTCGTCGTGCGCCTTGAACTTCTTGGTATG
The DNA here is from genome assembly GCA_012837525.1 of Clostridiales bacterium. Classification (GTDB taxonomy): domain Bacteria; phylum Bacillota; class Clostridia; order Christensenellales; family Aristaeellaceae; genus UBA6115. Next base: position 14,504 of record DUQZ01000048.1, read on the forward strand.
GGACACGATCTTGCCATACAGCGGATGCTTGTAGCGGTTGCGGATGGTGACCACGATGGTCTTGTCCATCTTGTCGCTGGTGACGGTGCCAACGCGGGTTTTCCGGTTGCCTTGTACCTTAGCTTCTGACATGGGTTCCTGCCTCCTTTCTTATCGGGTAGCCTGTTTGTTGGCCTGGGTCTGCGCAGTCAGGGCACGGGCGATATCCCGCTTGACAGCCTGAATCTGCATGGTGTTTTCCAGCTGGCCGGTGGCCAGGCGGAAACGGAGGTTGAACAATTCGCTCTTGAGCTCGGCGATCTTCGCGTTCAACTCCTCGGGCTTCATCGCTAAAAATTCACTTACCTTCATCAGTTGTCACCACCGCTCGTTTGTTCCATCTGCGCCTTTGAGTAAATCTTGGTGCGCATGGGCAGTTTGGTAGAGGCCAGGCGGAGCGCTTCGCGGGCAATGGCTTCGTCAATGCCAGCGACTTCAAACAGCACGCGGCCGGGCTTGACCACCGCCACCCAGTACTCCGGGGAGCCCTTGCCCGAACCCATGCGGGTCTCGGCGGGCTTCGCGGTCACGGGCTTGTCGGGGAAGATCTTGATCCACACCTGACCGCCGCGGCGCGTATAGCGCGTGAGGGCGATACGGGCAGCCTCGATCTGTTGGCTGGTAACCCAGCTGGGATCCTGCGCGACGAGGCCATACTCGCCGTAGGCGATCATGTTGCCGCGCATGGCTTTGCCTTTCATGCGGCCGCGAAACTGCTTGCGGCGCTTGACACGTTTGGGCATCAACATGGCTTACTTGCCTCCTTCTTGGCGCCTGGAGCCGGTATTCTTGGCCTGAGGCAGCACCTGCCCCTTGTAAATCCACACCTTCACGCCCAGGCGGCCGTAGGTGGTCTTGGCTTCGGCGAAGCCGTAGTCGATGTTGGCGCGCAGGGTCTGCAGCGGGATGGAGCCCTCGTGATAATGCTCACTGCGGGCGATGTCCGCGCCGCCCAAGCGGCCGGAGACCTGCGCTTTCATGCCCTTGGCGCCGGCGCGCATGGTCCGCTGAATGCTCTGCTTTAAGGCACGGCGGAAGCTGATGCGCTTTTCCAGCTGCTGGGCGATGTTCTCGGCGACGAGCTGCGCGTCGGTATCGGGGTTCTTGATCTCAACCACGTTGATGGTGACCGGGCGGCCCACCATCTTTTCCACCATGGCCTTGAGCTCCTCGATGCCTTTGCCGCCGCGGCCAATGATCATCCCGGGCTTGCCGGTGAAGATGTTGATGGTCATGCGGGCAGCGCTGCGCTCGATGTCGATGCGGCTGATGCCAGTCGCTAAATACTTTTCCTTGAGGGTTGTGCGGATCTTGTGGTCTTCCACCAGGTAGTCCGCAAAATCCTTCTTGTCGGCAAACCAACGCGTACTCCAGTCGAAGATGACGCCTACGCGCGCGCCGTGGGGATTAACTTTCTGACCCATTTTTGCTGAAACCTCCCTTATCTTTCGTCCAGCACGACGCTGAAGTGGCTGGTGCGGCGCAGGATCTGTGATGCGCTGCCGCGGGCCCTTGGCTTGAAGCGCTTGAGCGTCGGTCCGGGATTGGCGAAGATTTCTGCGACATACAGGTTAGCGCGGTCCATCTCCAGGTTGTTCACCGCGTTGGCGGCCGCTGACTCAATCAGCTTGAACAGCACAGGGGAGGCGGCGTGCGGGGTGAGCCTGAGGATGGCCAGGGCCTCCTCCAGGTCCTTGCCGCGTACCTGATCCACGATCAGCTTGGCCTTGCGGGGGGAGATGCGGATGTGCCTCACATGCGCGTGCGGACGCTTCTCGTCGCGCTCGCGGTGCAGCTCGCCTTTTTTGTGGGTATTGCTTGCCATGTTTGCTCTCCTCTCGCTTTATCTGCGCTCTGACTTCTTTTCGCCGGCGTGCCCGCGGAAGGTGCGGGTGGGGGCGAATTCGCCGAGCTTGTGGCCGACCATGTCCTCGGTGATGTAGACCGGCACATGCTTGCGGCCGTCATGGACGGCGATGGTGTGGCCGACGAATTCCGGGAAAATGGTGCTGGCGCGGGACCAGGTCTTCAAAACGGATTTCTTTCCGGTGGTGTTGAGATCTTCAACGCGTTTGAGGAGCCTTTGATCTACAAAAGGTCCTTTCTTCAGTGAGCGGCTCATGCTGTTTGGTGGCCTCCTTTCATCCTCTGGGGCTTATCGTTCGTTGATGCGCTTGACGATCAGGCGGTTGGAGTATTTCCTCGGGTTGCGGGTCTTCAGGCCAAGCGCGGGCTTGCCCCACGGGGTGACGGGTGCCGGCATGCCGATGGGCGATTTGCCCTCGCCGCCGCCGTGCGGGTGATCGTTCGGGTTCATGACCACACCGCGCACAGAGGGACGGAAGCCCATGTGGCGTTTGCGGCCGGCCTTGCCGATGCGGATGTTCTCGTGGTCGGTGTTGCCGACGGTGCCGATGGTGGCCTGGGCCTTCAGCGGCAGCTTGCGGATCTCACCGGAGGGCAGGCGCACCTGCGCAAAGCCGCCTTCCTTGGCCATCAGCTGGGCATACACGCCAGCGGAGCGGACCAGCTGGCCGCCAGCGCCGGGGCGCAACTCCAGGTTGTGGATTAAGGTGCCGGTGGGGATGGCGGACAGGGGCATGGCGTTGCCGGGCTTGATGTCGGCGCCTTCGCCGGCGACCACGGTGTCGCCCACCTTCAGGCCAACGGGGGCCAGGATGTAGCGCTTCTCGCCATCTAAGTAGTGCAGCAGCGCGATAAACGCGGAGCGGTTCGGATCGTACTCAATGGCCGCGACCTTGGCCGGGACCTGCAGCTTGTTGCGCTTGAAGTCGATGATCCTGTACTTCTTCTTGTTGCCGCCGCCGCGGTGACGGACGGTGATCTTGCCGTGCATGTTGCGCCCGGCGTGCTTCTTCTTGGAGGAAAGAAGCGCTTTTTCCGGTTTCTTCTTGGTGATTTCCTCGTACGCGTTCACCGACATAAAGCGGCGCGCGGGTGAGGTCGGTTTATAGACACGAATGGCCATCTTGCTTCCTCCTCCTTAGACCATGCCTTCGAAGAACTCGATGGGCTTGGAATCTTCCGTCAGGGTGACATAGGCCTTCTTGACCTCGGGCCGGCGGCCCTGGGTGCGGCCCTGGCGCTTGATCTTGCCCTCCTGGCGCAGGGTGTTGACGGACTTCACCTTGATGTCCTTGAAGGCCTGCTCCAGCGCGTTCTTGATCTCGACCTTGTTGGCGTTGACGTCCACTTCAAAGACGTACTTTTTCTCCTCGATGCCCAGGTAGCCTTTTTCGGTCAGCACCGGGCGGCGGATGATGTCATAGGGTGTTTTCATGATGCGTAGACCTCCTGGATGGCCATGACGGCGTCCTTGGTGAGGACCAGCTTGTCCGCGCGAAGGATGTCATAGACGTTGATGTTGCTGGCGCTGCTGTCGCGCAGGCCCGGCAGGTTGCGGCCCGCGCGGTAGATGGTCTCATCCCGCTCGGGCATGACCAGCAGGCAGGATTTCTCGATGCCCAGGTCGTGCAGCACCTTGGCCATCAGCCGGGTCTTGGCTTCCGGCAGGTTGATGCCGTCCAGCACGATCATGTCGCCGGCCGCCAGCTTGGCGGAGAGGGCGGACTTCATGGCCAGGCGGCGCACCTTGCGCGGCACCTTCACCACATAATCACGGGGCTGGGGGGCGAAGACCACGCCGCCGGTGCGGAACTGGGGCGCGCGGTTGCTGTGATGGCGGGCGCGGCCAGTGCCCTTTTGGCGGTAGATCTTGCGGCCGCCGCCGCGCACCATGGCACGGGTCAGCGCGCTCTGGGTGCCCTGGCGCTTGGCAGCCAGGATGGAGCGGACAACCAGGTGCATGGCAGCCTGATTGGGCTTGATGCCAAAGACTTCTTCATTCAGGGTCAACTCGCCCGCGGGCTTGCCCTGCATGTTAACTACGGAAACTGTCGGCATGATTTCTTCCTCCTACCTTAGGCCTTGAGCGCGTCGCGCACAATCAGCAGGCCTTTTTTGGGGCCAGGGACGGCGCCCTTGATGAGCAGCAGGTTGCGCTCGGCATCAACGCCAACGACTTCCAGGTTCTGCACGGTGACGCGGTCCACACCATAGTGGCCGGACATGTGGCGGCCCTTGAAGACCTTGCCCGGGTCGGTGTTGGCGGCCAGGGCGCCGGGGCCGCGGTGATACTTGGAGCCGTGGGTTTTGGGGCCCTTGGACTGGTTCCAGCGGTAGATGACGCCGGTGAAGCCGTGGCCCTTGCTGGTGCCGGTGACGTCCACTTTCTCGCCCGCTTCAAACTGCGCGCAGGACAGGGTCTGGCCCACTTCGTAGCCGGAGATGTCATCCAGGCGGAATTCCTTCAGGAAACGCGCCGGGGCGACGCCCGCCTTTTTGAAGTGCCCGGTTTCGGGTTTGTTGACCAGTTTCTTGGCGCGGTTTTCCGGATACTCTTCAAAGCTGATCTGGATGGCCTCATAGCCGTCCTTTTCCTGGGTCTTCTTCTGCACGACGGTGCAGGGACCGGCCTGGACTACCGTCACGGGCACCAGACGCCCATCCGGCAGGAACTGCTGGGTCATGCCCAGTTTTCTGCCCAAAATTGCTTTCTTCATGATGCGTGCCTCCTGCCTTAGAGTTTGATTTCGATCTCGACGCCGGCGGGAAGATCAAGCTTCATCATGGCGTCCACCGTACGGGATGTGGGGTTATGGATGTCGATCAGGCGCTTGTGCGTCCTGCGCTCGAACTGCTCACGGCTGTCCTTGTACTTATGCGGGGCGCGCAGGATGGTGATGATCTCCTTGTCCGTGGGCAGCGGCACGGGGCCGGATACCCGGGCGCCGGTGCGCTTGGCGGTGTCCACAATGCGCTCGGCGGACTGGTCGATGAGGTGATGCTCATACGCCTTGAGTTTGATGCGGATTTTCTGGCTGGCCATTAGATGTCCTCCTTTAAGTTCGTACTCAGTGCAGGTGTTTCCTGCTGCCGGCGGCCGCCGGCTTGTGAGTCCGTCGCCCGATTGTCGGGCATGGTCCGCGATAATGACCCGCCCAAGGCCGGGGCGGCAACCTATCGCTTCATCCCAAAAAACAGACAGCAGGACTATATTACACATACTCCAGTAAAAAAGCAAGCATTTTTTCACTGCTTTTTGACATTTTTCTGTAAACCTGTTTTTATTCTCTGTGTGTAAACATCACAAAACCGGCCTTTTTATGCCCGTCATCTGTCCACCCGGCCGGGTGTATCATTCTTTGAAAAGATGGGCGTTCTGGCCGCCATAAACCGCATTGATCAAATAAAAACGGGGGCGTTTGCCCCCGGATTGGTATTTATTGTGCTTTTCTGTTCCGGATTTGAAATGGTTTAAGTGATGGATGCCGCGTAAATGCCCTCAATGGATTCCTTCAGGCCTTCGTCAAATGCCGCATCCGTCTGCTGGGCGGACAGGTCCGACACCAGCGCGCGGGAAAAGCTGGCGATCAAGCCCTTGTTCTGCGCCAGCAACTCGTTGGCGTGTTCTCGCGTATAGCCGCCGGAGAGCGCCACGATGCGCACCACCTGCGGGAAGGCCATCAGATCCTCATACAGGTTGGCCTGGGTGGGGATGGTCAATTTGAGCATGATCTTGGTGTCTGGGTCCAGGGCCTCAATGTGCAGGCGCAGCTCCTCGTGCAGGTGGGTTTCGATCTCCTGCTTGTTTTCCGCGTGGATGTCCACCTCCGGCTCAATAATGGGAACCAGGCCCTTTTTCGCGATTTGCTTGGCCACCTCAAACTGCTGGTCCACCACCGCCTTGATGCCCCAGGGGTTGTTCTGCTTGATGACGGAGCGCATCTTGGTGCCAAAGATGTTGCGCGCTTTTGCCCTGTCCAGCAGCGCGTCCAGTTCGGGCATGGGCTTCATGAGCTGCGCGCCGTTTTCTTCCTTCTCCAGGCCTTTGTCCACCTTCAAGAAGGGCACGATGCCCTTTTTCTCCCACAGGTAATCGGCAGTGTACATGCCGTCGATCTGCCTGTCCATGGTCATCTCAAACAGGATGGCGCCCAGGATGCGGTCACCCGAAAAAGCCGGGCTTTTGATGATGCGCGTGCGCATCTGGTGCACCAAATCAAACATCTCGTCGTCGTTTTGCCAGGCGTCCTCGCCAATACCATAGGCCGCCAGCGCCTTGGGCGTGCTGCCGCCGCTTTGGTCCAGGGCTGCGACAAAGCCCTTGTGATCCCGCATGATCTCCAACTGTTGTTGATTCATAAGTTCCTCCTTTTTGGGGCAAATCCTCATCGTTTTTTCTACTTAAAACCTAACCTTTCCTGCGCGTTTTCAAACAAAAAAACGCGCCCCTCAGGCTGCCTGGGGGCGCGATACGCTATATTCAGTCATGCGGGACATATTGCCCCACCGCCATGATGATGGTCAGCGGGATCATCAAAATCAATCCCAGGACGGTGTCGCCCGTCCGGTAAAGGATAAAGCCAACCAGCAAATTGAGGGCAGCGATGATCAGGATGCGCGGGATGACCGGCAGCCTGTTGTCTGCCTTGGGCGCCAACAGGAAGGCCCAGAACACCACGAGGCCGATGGACGCCAGAATGCCCAGGAAGAGGGCAAGATTGGGCACATGCGGCTGGGTCAGCCGCCAGACCGCGCGGCCCGCGCCGGCCCACAAAACCAGTTCCCCCGCAAAATTGAGGCCGCCCAGAACCCACATCAAGGCTGTTTCCATCAAACCGCTCCCTTCCCCAAACAGGGTTTGTTACAAGATTAAATATAACAAGGCGGGCTTGGTTTGAAACAAGTTTTGCCCCAAAAACCTAAACGAAGCAGATCAGTAGGCTTTGGCCCAGTACATGACTTTTTTGTCCCCTTCCTCACCGCAGCACACGCAGGTGTCGGCGATGGGCGTCTGGTCAAAGGGCATGTTGCGGGAGGTGGCGGAGAACTCGTCCTTGATCTTGTCCTCGCACTCGCGCTTGCCGCACCACATGGCGCGGGCATAGCCGATCTGCACCTGCTCGCCCAGTTCCTTCATATTAAAGACATCCTTGGTGCGGGAGAGGCGGAACTCGTTGGCAATCCGGAACATGCCTTTGTTGATGTCCTCCAGCAGTTCCTTCACGCCTTCGGCCAGATTGTCCAGCGGCAGGGTGCCCTTTTCAAAGGTATCGCGGCGCATGTAGGTGGCCACGCCGTTTTCAATGTCCCTGGGACCAATCTCCAGCCGCAGCGGCACGCCCTTTAGTTCCCACTCGTTAAACTTCCAGCCGGGGGTGAGGTAGTCGCGGTCGTCCAGCTTGACGCGGACGCCGGCTTCCTTCAATTGCTGGAAGGCCTCTTCGCACTTCTCCATCACGCCGCCCTTGTGCGCGGCAATGGGCAGGATGACCGCCTGGTGGGGCGCTACGCCCGGGGGCAGCTTCAGCCCGCGCTCGTCCCCGTGCGCCATGATGAGCGCGCCGATTAGGCGGGTGGACACGCCCCAACTGGTCTCGTGTACGTATTCCAGTTGGCCTTCCTTGTTTTGGAAGCGGATCTCAAAGGGCTCGGAAAAATTGGTGCCAAAGTTGTGCGTGGTGCCCGCCTGCAGCGCCTTGCCGTCCTGCATCATGGCTTCCACCGAATAGGTCGCGCGCGCGCCGGCAAACTTCTCCTTCTCGCTCTTTTGGCCGGAGAAGACCGGGATGGCCAGCACGTTCTCCAAAAACTCGCGGTAGACTTCCAGCATCAGGAGGGTTTCCTCCTGCGCTTCCTCCGCCGTCGCGTGCACGGTGTGGCCCTCCTGCCACCAAAACTCCGCCGTGCGCAGGAAGGGACGCGTGGTTTTCTCCCAGCGCATCACCGAGCACCACTGGTTGTATTTCATGGGCAGGTCGCGCCAGGACTGCACCCACTGGGCAAACATGGTGCAAAAGATGGTTTCAGAGGTAGGCCGCACCGCCAGGCGCTCCTGCAGCACCTCTCCCCCGCCCTGGGTGACCCAAGCCACCTCCGGCGCGAAGCCTTCCACGTGCTCCGCTTCCTTCAGCAGCAGGGACTCGGGGATCAGCATGGGCATGGACACGTTTTCATGCCCTGTTTCCTTGAAACGCTTGTCCAGCCCTTCGCGGATCAGCTCCCAGATGCGGTTGCCGTAGGGCTTCAGCGCCATGCAGCCGCGCACGGGTGTGTAGTCCATCAGGTCCGCGAAGCGGACCACGTCCGTATACCACTGGGAGAAGTTCTCATCCCGGGGCGTGATGTGCTGTACAAATTCCTGTTTTGATTGCTTGGCCATGTTTCCTCCACCTTATCCTAAAAAATGAAACCGCCCTGTTGCCAGGACGGAAGATTCTTGTTTCCGCGGTACCACCTTGCTTGGCGCGTTCGCGCCCGCTTGAGCCCTTAACGCGGGAGACGGCAGGGTTTGCCTGCGGCCGCGGGGCGGGACAGCGGCTGTGTGCGCGCTTTCACCCTCCGCGCTCGCTCAAATAGCCTTCTTCCCCACGATTGCCTGTTCAATTGCTGGTGAGTATAGCAAATGATATTGAAAACCGCAAGATATTTATCGCACGCTAGACTATCGATAAACTATCTCCTGGGAGTTTCAGAGGGCACAGCCCTCTGACTGAAATCGTATCGAGCGGCTCTGCCGCTCGGGCAGGGCATTGCGCAGCAATGCATTCCTCGCATTTTCGCTGACCGCGAGCTTCGCTCGCAAGCGAAAATGCCCGTTCTTCCAAAACGACAAAGTGTCCGCAGACACTTTGTCGATAGTCTTATCGCGCCCTGCGCCCATCCCCCAGGATGCGGCCATATTCGCCCGGTCGTTCCAGCACCTTGGCGCAGCCCAGGGCAATGGCCTCCTGCGGGTGCTCCGCCACGTAAACGGGGATTTGCATCTCCCGCTCGATTACCTCGCGCAGCGCGCGCATCTGCGCCCCGCCGCCGGTTAAGAGGATGCCCTCGTCAAAGACGTCATTGGCCAATTCCGCCGGGATGTGCTCGATCACGCTGTGCAGGCCTTCAATGAGGGCGTGCAGCGGCTCCTCCGCGGCCTCGGCGCACTCCTGGCTGGTGATGTCCGCCTGCCTGGGCAAACCGGACACCAGGTTGCGCCCGGCTGTGGGCAAGGTCAGCGTGTTTTGGTCCTGCACATCCACCGTACCGATGGCGCTTTTTAAATCCTCTGCCGACCGCCAGCCGATCAGCAGGTTGTGCTTTAAGCGGATATAGCGGATCAAGGCCTCGGTAAAGGCGTCCCCGCCGGTATCCAGGATGCTGCGGGCCATGATCTCACCCGAGGAGATGACCGCGATGTCGGTCGTCGCGCCGCCGATGTCCACTACCATGCGGCCGGTAACCTCATTAATGGAGATGTTGGCGCCCAGGGCAGCCGCCAGAGGCCGCTCAATCAGCTGGGTGCGCCGGGCACCCGCTCCCAGCATGCGCAGGATAAGCTGGCGCTTTTCAATCTCGTTGCTGGTGGCCGAAATGCTCATCAGCGCGCGCGGCCGGTTGAACAGCTGCCGGCCCACCACCCGCATCACAAAATAGTTGAGCATCAAGGACAGCAGGTCAAAATCCTGGATGGTGCCCTTTTGCAAAGGCCGCATCACGGTGATGCCTGTGGGCTCGCGCCCGGTCATCTGGTAAGCCTCCTGCCCCATGCTGATGATGTTGCGCGTGGCATGGTTGACCGCCAGCACAGCAGGCTCGTTAAAAATCACGCCTTTGCCGCGCTCCGCGATAATCACATTGGACGAGCCCAGATCAATGCCGATATCCTCAATGGAAGCCATCGGACCACCCCTCAGTTCGTGTAATACAGAAATTGAAGCGCGGTTTTGTAATACCTTTGCCTTCAATTTTGAACACTATAACATATATTGGTAACAAATGCCACATTTTCTTTAAAATAATGCGAATTGAGGGGCTGTGTCCCCACTTTTTAAGGAAGTTGACGCGTCCACCTTGTCTGTTTTGGGCATGATTGTTTCAAAAGCACTCAATTATGCACCACCACGCATCTCGACCGCCACATTAGAACGCGGGCGTACCCGTCCATAAACTGCGCCGCCCCAGCACATCAATCAGCATGATGGCCACCGTGCCGCGCAGCAGCGGTACCTCCAGGCTGGTTTCCAACTCCGGCGTCTGCTTTTCGCGCAGGGAACTGGCGTAGGACACAAACACGCCCTTGTTGATCAGCCCCGCGTGCCACTGGTCAATCAGATCCATGCCCTCAATCACCAGATCCTTGGGTTGGCGGGTGATGCCGGCCAGCTCCTCCTCCGGCACGGTGTAGGCGTTGATGGACACGGTGTAATAGCCAATGCCCGGCAGTACGGCCGCGTCGAGCATGGCGCCTGACTGTGAAAGCGGCGCCTGGCACACCAGGCGGTAGGGCGAAAGCCGCTTGCGGCAGGCGGCGAAGGCGACGGGCGAGTTGTCAATGCCAATGAAGCGGCGCTCATTAGTAGCAGCGCTGGCCAGCGCGGTGCCTGAGCCGCAGCACAGATCCACCACCAAATCCCCCGGCCGGGTGGTGGAGAGCACCATCCGGTCCAGCAGCGCCTGGGGCTTTTGGCCGGGGTAGCCGGTGCGCTGCGGGTCCTTTTGCTGCATCTGGCTCACATCCGCCCACACATCATCCGGGAAGACCGGCTCATCATCATAATAGATGTACTTTTTGCCGCCGGAGACGATGCTGCGGTAGCTGCGCCCGTGCTCATCCACGTGGCGCTTCATGTGGTTATCCCGGCTGCCGCGCTTGGCGATGGGCACCTGGGTGATGTCAAAATAATGCTTGTCGCTTTTGGCGTAAAACAGGATGGCGTCATGCTTGCGGCTGAAATAGCGCTTGCTGCGCCCGCCAGTCTGGAAACTCCAGATAATCTGGTTGCGGAACTGGTCCACGCCAAACACCTCGTCCATCATCAGCCGGGCGCGGGCTAAGTTGTCCACCGTCACATGCAAAAACATGGAGCCGGTCTCGTCCAGCAGCAGATGGGACAGCTCGATGAGCTTTCGGATCTTGCGCAAATAGCGCTCATCCCGCGGGTGCTGCCCGTCCTCATAGGCCGGCAGCTGCACGGCCTGGCGGCTGCTTTCATAGCCGCGTTTGCCCACCCGCAGCTTGCAGGTAAAGGCGTTGCCGCTGCTGCCCGGTGGGTCCAGGTACACCATCTGCGCCTGGCCCATGTAGGGGCTTAAGTCCACCTCCAGCGCGTCCTGGCAGATCAACAGGCCGCCTTCCTGCGGCTGGTCGTTGATCTCCCTCAAACAATGCGAGCGGTGCCAGATCATGCCATCCCTCCATCGTCCCAGGGTGCCCTGGTCAGTTCTTTCACATAGTCTTCCTGCGCGCGGATAAACGCGGCACAGGCCGAATCCATCATCAAGAGGCGCGCGGTTTCCCGCGCGGCGCTCATAAAGTCGCCCCGCAGGCCTTCAATCCCTGAATTCATGAGCGGGCATAAGGCCCAGGCGCGCGGATCCAGGCGCACATCCCCGCCGTTTTTTGACACAAACATCAGGGGAAAGACGCGGCAGGCCAGGGGGCGGGTATCCCGGGCGCAGGTGCCTTCACAGGTGAGCAGCAGACCATCCGGCACCACGCTGTCATCCGCGCGCAGCATAAAGCCCTCCGGCAAAGCCCGGTAGCAGGCTTCCTCCCCGGGGAAGAGCAGCATACCGCCGCGCCCGTCCTCATCCGTTTTGCAGCAAGCCGCGCCGCACAAGGCGCCGCAATCACGCACAAGCGGCGTGACCCTGCTCATTTTTTCACGCGCGGCAAGGATGATGCCCGCGTCCATCCCACAATCTGCCATTTGCAAAATCATATCACTTAGCGCCTTCATTGACAAGCAAAGCGCCCTTTCATACAATGATTTTATGATGATTGTGAGGGGTTTTGATGCATTTTCACCTGCCTGAAGCCGCCAGGACCGCGCTTTCGTTGCTGGAAGCCGCCGGCCATGAGGCCTGGCTGGTGGGCGGCTGCGTGCGCGACGCCTATTTGGGCCGCCAGCCGGGCGATATTGACATCGCCACCTCCGCCTTGCCGGAGGAGATGCAGCGCGTGTTTGCCACGCACAAAACCATCCCCACCGGCATCGCCCACGGCACCATCACGCTGCTGCTGGACGGGCACAGCATGGAGATCACCACCTACCGCACGGACGGGGAGTACACGGACAAACGCCGGCCGGATGAGGTGGTCTTTGTCCGCAATATCAAGGAAGACCTGGCCCGGCGGGATTTTACCTGCAACGCCATGGCCTACCACCCCGCCCGCGGGCTTTTTGACCCGTTTTCGGGACGCGCGGACTGCGACGCCCGCCTGCTGCGCGCGGTGGGCAAGCCTGATCTGCGCTTTGAGGAGGACGCCCTGCGCATCCTGCGCGCGCTGCGCTTTGCCTGCCAGTTGGGGTTTGAGATTGAGGAAAACACCCTTACCGCCATGATGGACAAGGCGGACGGCCTGGCCTTTGTGTCCAAGGAGCGCGTCGCGGCGGAACTCAACCGCGCGCTCATTAGCGATTATGTGGCCCAGGCGCTGCGCCGCTACCCGCGCGTGCTGTTTTTGGCCCTGCCTGAGCTCACCCCCATGCTGCACACGCCGCAGCGCACGCCCTTTCACCGCTTTGATGTCTGGGAGCACACCCTGCGCACCATTGAGGCAGCCCCCAGGGATACCGCCATCCGCTGGGCCGCCCTCTACCACGACAGCGGCAAGCCACACACCACGCTGATTGACCCGGACGGCACCACGCACTTCCGCGGGCACCAGACCGTCAGCGCCCGGCTGATGGAGGAGGCCATGGTGCGTCTGAAGCAATCAAAGGCCCTGCGCGAGCAAACCGTTGCCCTGGTCAAATACCACGATGATCGCATCGGCCCGGACAACCTGCAGGCCTGGATGTCCAAATTGGGGCTGCAGACCACCCTGAAGCTGCTGCGTTTGCAATGGGCGGACCTGTCCGCGCATTCGCAGCTGGTGGCCTACCGCCTGCCGCAGCTGGACCAGCTGTATGAGGACGCGCTGCGCCTGCACCAGGAGGGCGCGCCCCTGCACATCCGGGACCTGGCTGTGAACGGAAAGGATTTGATGGCGCTGGGCTTCGCCGCGGATGAGCGCATGGGCTACGCTTTGCAGCATTTGCTGGACATGGTGCTGCACGGGCAATTGGAAAACCGCAAGGACGCGCTGCTGAAGGAAGCCCAGGCCTGGCGCGCGCGCAAGCAGCGGGAGTGGGCGGAGCTGGCCAGCGAGTACGACTTGGATTAATACTTAGCTAAATAGCAACAGCGGAACGAACCCAAGCCGTTCCGCTGTTGTTTTGTTTGGAAATGATTACTTCGCCGGCACCAGACGAATCACGTTCCAGCTCAGCGCAGGCACGCGCAGGGTAAACTGACCGCCGTCAATCGTGCCGTGCTCACCCTTGGTGGGAGACACATTGTCCGGATTATCCTCGGTATTCACAGCCTTCACATCCTCATGCTTCAGCAGGATGTGCTCCGCCGTCACGAGGGGGCCAAAGGCGCGCAGGTCGGCGGTGAGCTCGATGTCCTCCTTCATGTCGCGGTTGACCGCGAAGATGGTGAGGGAGCCGTCATCCGCAAGCGTGGCCGTCGCGTCCAAAAGGGGCACATCGGTATAATCGGAGCAGTCATAGGTGGGGCTTTGCACGATGGGGCGCAGCGCGGTGCCGCGGCCGTACTTGCTGGCGTGCATCAGGGGCCAGTAGATGGTCTGGGCCCAGGTGCCGCCGCCGTTTCTGGTCATGATGGGGGCGATCACGTTGACCAATTGCGCCATGCAGGCCACCTTCACGCGGTCGGCGTTGCGCAGCATGGTGATGAGCATGCTGCCCACCAGGAGGGCATCCTCAAAGTTGTAGATGTCCTCAAGCAAGGGCAGGGCGACGCCCCACTTGTCCTGCTTGACGATTTCCTTGTCCTGGGCGTTGGAGTGATACCACACGTTCCACTCGTCAAAGGAGAGCATCAGTTTCTTCTTGCTGTGCTTCTTGCCGCCCACCGCGTCACAGATGGCGACAACGGTCTTGATAAACTCGTCCATGTCCATGCTGCGCGCCAGGAAGCCGGGCGTGTCCCCCGTGGGGTTGCCATAGTAGCGGTGGATGGACACATAGTCCACCTGGTCATAGCACTGGTCCAGCACCTCGTACTCCCAGGCGCCGAAGGTGGGCATGGTCAGGGCAGAGGAGCCGCAGGCCACCAATTCGATGGAGGGGTCCACCAGCTTCATCAGTTTGCCCGCCTCATTGGCGACGCGGCCGTACTCATAAGCCGTCTTCTGCCCCATTTGCCAGGGGCCGTCCATCTCGTTGCCCAGGCACCACAACTTGATATCAAAGGGGTCCTTCGCGCCGTTTTTGACGCGCAGGTCGCTCCAGTAGGTGCCGGACTTGTGGTTGGAATATTCCACAATGTTGCGCGCTGCGTCCGGGCCCCGGGTGCCCAGGTTGACCGCGTACATCACCTCGGTGTTGGCGTCCTTGGCCCAATCCACAAACTCGTGCAGGCCCACTTCATTGGTTTCTGTCGTCGCCCAGGCCAAATCCAGGCGCTTGGGGCGGCTCTCCCTGGGGCCGATGGAATCCTCCCAGTTAAAGCCGGAGACAAAGTTGCCGCCCGGATAGCGCACCACGGGCACGTCCAGCTTCTTCACCAACTCAATCACGTCCCGGCGGAAGCCGTGCTTGTCGGCCGTGGGGTGGTCTGGCTCATAAATGCCGCCGTACACAGCCCTTCCCAGGTGCTCAATGAAGGAGCCGTACAGGCGTTTATCGATTTGCCCAATGGCGAAATCACGGTCCAGGATCATCCTTGCTTTTTTCATCTTGCTCTCCTTTGTTGCTTTTGCGCCCATTGCTGGGTTAGATTCTCTTAATCGGCCTGTTCATTAACGTTAATGTATTGCTGCGTCGCCCTACTTATACCATGAAATATCCCGCATGGCAAGCATCGGGCATGCTGATTGCGTCCGTTTGTCTAAAAGCGGTCCGGCGGCAGGATCAGCAGAAACAAAACAAAAACAATTTCAGGTGCTTTGGACGCGCCCCTGGGCGTTGCAGCTGCCCCGGCACACCATCGACACCGGAAAAACGGACAGCCCTTCGCCTTTTTCCGCGCGGTTGATCTTCTGGTCCAGCAAATGGACCGAACCGCGGCAGATGTCCGTCAGCGAGCCATCCACCGTGCACAGCGGAAAGGGAAAGCCCAGCCTGCCCTGGATGTTGTCATATCCGGTGAAGGACAACTGCTCCGGAACGCGGATGCCCAACTGCTCCAGGCGGGAGGTCACCGTCCAGGCCAGCATGTCGCAAAAGGCGAACACGCCGGTGAAGCCTTCCTTCATCTTTTCCGCCAGGAAATCAGCCGTCTGGGCGTCCTCCTCATGGTGGAAGGTGATGTGATCCTCCTCATGAATGCCGTGTTCCGCGATGGCCTGTAAAAAGCCGACTCTGCGCTCCGCGATGCCGCTGACGCGGTCGAAGCTGGTTAAAAAAATCAGTTTGCGGTGGCCCGCGCTGATGAGGTGGCTGGTGGCCAGATAACCGCCGCGCACCTCGTCACACACCAGGGCATCCGTATCCGCGCGGTTAAAATGGCGGGACAGGAGCACATACGGCAAGCCGGAGGCGTTTAATATATTCAGCGATTCATCGCTGCCCTGGCAGGGGCACAGCAAAATGCCGTCCACCTGGCGGCCGATGGCCACCCGGATGGCGTTTTCCTCCGTCTTTTGCTCCTCATGCGTGCACAGCACGATGACGGTGTAGCCAAACTCCGTCGCGGCCGCCTCAATATCCGCCACCATCAGGGCGAAAAAGGGGTTGGACAAATCGCCCACAATCACCGCGATGGTGTTGGAGCGCCCGGTGCGCAGGGAACCCGCCATCCAGTTGCGGATGTAGCCTGCCTCGCGGGCGGCCTGCTGTATTTTTAAGCTGGTCTCGCGGGAAATATCCGGTTTGTTGTTCAGCGCGCGGGAGACAGTGTTCACCGTATACCCTGTCGCCTTGGCGATGTCCCGCAGGGTGACCCGCCCGTCCTGACGTTTTTTCTGCATGGTGTTTCCTTTGTTTTAGTTTTTTGAGTATAGCACAGCGCAAACTTGAGGGTCAAATAACGTTAATGCAGCGTGAACCAGCCATTTTCTTTGGTTGACAGCACCTATGTGACTTGCTACTATTTCACCAGTTCTGCCAAATGATGTGATGGATGATAATCCCGTTTTCTTCTGTTGGCCTGATCCCATTAACGATAATATTGCAGGCATCATCACGGCATTGTTTGGTTCATCACCCCGTTTCACGGCTGCCATACAAGCACTCAAAGGAGACACGCGATGAGTTACGGTTATTTGTTCGTACATTTCAAGGAAAAGAAAACCCCGGAGGGCGAGCAGGTCTATTTCGGCATCAGCCGCGATGGACTGAACTGGCAAGCCTTAAACGGTGCCCAGCCGGTGTTGTGGAGCTTCAAGGGCGATCTGGGCGTGCGGGACATGACCATCATCAAGGACAAGGAGGGCACCTACCGCATCTTCGCGACGGACCTGTCCCTGGCCTATGGCATGCCCGGGAAATACCGGAATGACTGGGGCGTCATCATCCGGGAAGGCAGCAAATGCCTGATGAGCTGGGCGTCCAGGGATTTGATCCACTGGGACAAGCAGCAGGAGGTCACATTTGACGGACCGGACTTTGGCTGCCTCTGGGCGCCGGACATCCTGTTTGACCCATTGGATCAAAGCTACCTGCTGCACTGGTCCTCCACCCTGACACATCAAATGGACAAAGGCCACGCCATCTGGGCTTCGCGCACGCGGGATTTTGTCACCTGGAGCGCGCCCTTTATGCTCTACCAAAAGCCGGACGCCCCGGTGATTGATTCCGCCATGTATGAAGAAGCGGGCAAGTGGTACCTGTTTGTCAAAAGCACCAAGAACCCCAACGGCGTCACCCTGCTGGTGGGCGACAGCGCAGTGGGGCCGTTTGCCGCGCATCCTGGCTTTGCCTTTGACCCGCCCCAGGAGGACGCCGGGCATTATGAAGCGCCCACCGGCTTTTACCTGCCCGATGGCCGCTTCTGCCTGCTGGTGGATTATTTTGGCGTGCCCGGCAAAGGGCAGGGGTATGTGCCCTATCTCGCAAACAGTTTGGCAGACGGGCGCTTTGCGCGCGCCAGCCAGGCGTTCTCCTTCCCCTACGGCTTCAAGCACGGCACGGTGCTGCCGCTTTCTGAGGAAGAATACCACCGCCTGATCACCTGCCCCGAGTGGCCGGAATTGGGCGGTTAAACAAGGAGCAGACAGTATGTTTAAACACGGCCCATTTTCATCCGTCACCAGCGCGCGCTTTTTAGGCGGCTTCTTTGGCCCCATCATCAAGGGCGTGCGCGAGCGCATGCTGCCCTACCAATGGAAGGCCTTGAATGACGAGGTGCCGGGCGGCGAACCATCCGGCTGCATCCGCAATTTTGAGATCGCGGCAGGCTTAAAGGACGGCCAGCACCACGGCTTTGTATTCCAGGACAGCGACCTGGCCAAGTGGATTGAGGCGGTTGCCTACCAATTGCGGCTGGCCCCGGATGAGGAGTTGGAGCGCCTGGCCGACAGCGTTATTGATTTAGTTGAACAGGCACAGATGGATGACGGCTACCTCAACACCTACTACCAGCTGCATGACACCAACAAGCGCTACACCAACCTGCGCGATGATCATGAGCTGTACACCGCCGGCCACATGCTGGAGGCGGCTGTCGCCTACTACCAAGCCACCGGCAAGGACAAGCTGCTGAAGGTAATGGAGCGGATGGTGGCGCACATTGCGCGGCATATCGGCCCGAATGAGGGCCAGCTGCGCGGCTACCCCGGCCATCAGGAGATCGAGCTGGCGCTGTGCAAGCTGTATGACATCACGGGCAACAAAAACCACCTGGCGCTTGCGGAGTACTTTATCAAGGAGCGCGGGCAGGCGCCCAACTACTTCGTTTTGGAGCAGGCCAAACTGGGCCGGGACTTTCCGCCCCGCGGGGCCTATGGCCACACCTATGCCCAGCACCACCTGCCCGTGCTGGAGCAGACCACGCTGGAAGGCCACGCCGTGCGCGCGCTGTACATGGCAGCCGGCATGGCGGACGTGGCCCTGCGCACACAGGACCAGGCACTGATGAATGCCTGCCGGGCGCTGTATCAAAACGCCACTCAAAAACGGATGTATATCACCGGCGGTGTGGGGTCCTCCCACCTGGGCGAAGCCTTCACCATTGATTATGACCTGCCCGGGGACACCGCCTATGCTGAAACCTGTGCCAGCATCGCGCTGATCTTTTTATGCAGACGGCTGCTTGAAGCGGAGCTGATCGGCGAGTACGCCGATACCATGGAGCGCGCGTTGTACAACACCTGCCTGGCCGGCATGTCGCTGGATATGCAGACCTTCTTTTATGTCAACCCCCTCAGCGTGCTGCCGGAGGCCAGCAAAAAGGACGACCGCAAGCGCCACGTGCTGCCGGTGCGGCCCAAGTGGTTTGGCTGCGCCTGCTGCCCGCCCAATTTGGCGCGGCTGCTGTCCTCCCTGGCGCTGTACGCCTATTCCGTCAAGGACAGGGCGCTTGCAGTGCACCTGTACATCCAGGGCGACATCACAGCCAGGGTGAATGGGCAGGATGTGAGCCTGACTGTTGAAACAGCGTACCCCACAGAAGGCAGCATCCGCCTGCGTCCCTCAGACGGCGCGTATGACCTGATGCTGCGTCTGCCCGCCTGGTGCCGGGAATACAGGTTGACCTTAAACGGCGCGCCTCATGACGCGCAGCTGCGGGATGGCTACCTGCGCATCAAGGGACCTTTCAAAAATGCGGAGATTGCGCTGGAACTTCAGATGCAGCCCCGGCGCGTGTACGCCAACCCCCTGGTGGCTGAGGAAACCGGCAAGGTGGCCCTCATGCGCGGGCCCATGGTGTATTGCCTGGAGGAAGTGGACAACGGGGCGCGCCTGCACCAGCTCTTCCTGCCCAAACACGCCGCGCTCACCTGGGCACAGGATAAGGCCTTCCCCGGCAACCAGGTAATCCGCGCGGATGGGCTGCGCCTGCAATCAGAATCAACATCGCTGTATTCGGATTCACCCGGCCAGTTTCAGGACGCGCCGCTCACCTTCATCCCCTACTACGCCTGGGCCAACCGCGGGGAAAACGAGATGCGCGTGTTCGTCCACGAAATACAATAGAACATTTAAAAAGCGGCCGCGGCCGCTTTTTTCATGAAGGGCACAGGCCCTGTCTATATTGTTATGCTTCCGGGACCAACAACCCCAGGTTGCCGTCCTTGCGCAGGTACAGCACGTGGGAATCATTGGTGTCCACGTCAATATACACGAAGAAATTGTGGCCCAGCAGCTCCATCTGCATAATGGCGTCCTCCTGGCTCATGGGGCGCACGGTGTAGGTCTTGCTGCGCACAACCTGGCGGGCGCGCTGCTCGTCCACGTTGAGGTCCTCAATAAACTCAGGCTGGGGATCCTGCGGCAAACCCTCGCGCAGGCGCTTGTCCAGGCGGGTGCGGTGGCGCAGAATCTGGCGCTCCAATTTGGCCAGCGCCCGGTCAATGGACATGAACAGGTTGTCCTCGCTGCTGGCTTCCGCGCGCAGCATCACGCCGTTCATGGGCACGGTAATTTCCACGATGCGCTGGTTCTTCTCCCGGCGCATGCGCACGATCATCTCCGTGCCGGGGCGCAGGTACTTGGCCATGGTCTGGGTCTTGCGAAGGACGCGTTCCTCAATGGCGGGGGTGATTGTCATTCCTTTGGCTGTCATGGTCGTCTTCATGGGGTCATCCTCCTAAGCAAATATTCAATAACCCGGCACTGGCCGGGTAAGAGGCACATGCTGTTTATTCGGTATATACATCCGCAAACGCGTCTTCTGCAAGCACTTTTTGCGCGTAGGAGCAGGTGGCGGATACCTTTAAATTGTTTTCCCGCGCGTAGTCTGCCGCTTTTTCCACCAGCTTGCGGGCGATGCCCTGCCCGCGCAGGCTGGGGTCGGTAAAGGTGCTGACAACCTGGATCTGGCCATCCGCGACCGTACGGAAGCGGATAAACGCCGTGGGCGCGTCTGGGCTCTCGCCCATGTAAAAACGGTCCGTATCAAAGAGGATCTCCAAACAGGCTCCCCTCCTTCCCGTCAACTCTTCTGTATACTATTGTATACCCTGTGTAAAGCCATTTCAGACTTGAAAACGCCCCCTCAGTTTGTTATGATGCATTCGGGCAAGTTTGCCCTGGAAGGAGTAAACCATGGATAAACAAACCGTGTTTTCACATATTGACCACACCATCTTAAAGGCGGACGCCACCTGGGAGCAGGTGGACCAGGTCTGCAAGGAGGCGGTGGACAATGGTATGGCCTCTGCCTGCATTCCCCCGCGCTTTGTGAAGCGCGCGAAGGAAAAATACGGCAACCGCCTGGCTGTGTGCACCGTCATCGGCTTCCCGCTTGGCTACAACACCACCCGCGTGAAGGTGTTTGAAGCGCAGCAGGCCGTGCTGGAGGGCGCGGATGAGCTGGACATGGTCATCCATATCGGTGACGCCAAGGCGGGCGATTTTGACCGCATCACCGAGGAAATCCGCGAGGTCAAGGCAGCCTGCGGCGGCAAAATCCTCAAAGTCATCGTTGAAACCTGCGCCCTGAGCGAGTCGGAAAAGGAAGCCCTGTGCGCCTGCGTGTCCGATGCCGGCGCGGATTACATCAAAACCTCCACCGGCTTTGGCACCGGCGGCGCCACGCCTGAGGACATTGAGCTGTTCAAGAAGCACATCGCGCCAGAGGTCAAGATGAAGGCCTCCGGCGGCATCCGCACAAAGGAAGCCATTGAGGGCTACATCAAGCAGGGCTGCGCCCGCATCGGCGCGTCCAGCGCGCTGAAAGCCTACGAGGATCAATAGCATGGATCAGCCTCTCGCAGGAGGGTTTTTATACTGAACACATGAGTTAACGCACTCATGGACCGAGGAGTTTTTTGTTTCCGCTAAGTCGAGTGAAGGAGGCGTAGCCGCAGTGCTACGTTGACTGAACGAGACAACGCGGAAACGAAAAAGAACCGGTCCATGGAAGCGTTAAAGAATGCGTTCAGTATCAATTATTAAGGAGTATCTTTACTATGATACGCTTACGCCAGTCCTTCTGAGTGACAGAAGGCAACTAAAACAGGGCAAACAGCTCACCATATTGCCTTCTGTCAGGTGATTGAACGAATCATTTGATCAGGAGGAATAAAAAAATGAAACGCTATCTTCGTCCACAAGCCAGATGGCTTGTTTGTGCTTTACTGCTTGCAACGATTGCCGCCCTTGAGGCTGTCTCTGTCCAGTTCATCAAGGGTCATCTGCTGGATTTGGCCATTTCCGGCCAGAAAGATCAAACCCTGCAGCGGATGGCCCTTTTATTGGGCGTCATCCTGTTTGAAATTGGCTGCTACTACCTGTACAACCGATGCCGGGGCACCTACCAGACCCGCGTCCAGGCCCAGCTGCGCAGTGACTTCTTTACCGCGCAGTTAAACAAGCGCCAGGGGCTTTTGGATGAAGCGCGCCAGGGGGAAACCCTGGCTGCCTACACCGACCAGATCGATACTGTCTCCCGCCAGATATTCCAAAACTTTCCCTTGCTTGCAGAGATCTTTTTAAAAATCATCATCGTTTCCGTCCTGCTGTTTTTGCTGGATGTCCGCATCGCCCTGCTGACCCTGGCGCTGGCCACAACCCCTCTGTACATCCCCAAACTGGTGCAAAAGCACCTGGAACGGGCACAAAAAGCGCACACCGAAGCCTTCTCGCGGCATCTGGGCAAAGTCACTGAATGGCTGTCGGGCCTGATTGTCATCAGGAACTTTGGCGCGTCCAAACCCATCCTGTCCCGCTTCACCGCCACCAACCAGGAAATCCGCAAAAAGCACCTTGAGATGCTGAAGCTGGGCTACCTCTCCCAGACCGTTTCCACCTGCCTGTCCTACCTGTCCCATTTCATCATTTTGACCTATGCTGCCTGGCTGGTGGTGGAGGGGCACTTCTCCGCGGGGGATTTCTTCATCGCCGTGGGGATGATTGACCAGATGTCCTGGCCCATTTTGGGCATCACCTACTACCTGCAGGACATGATTGCCGCCCGCCCCATCCTGAACACCCTGATTAAGGGCATGGCGCCGGATCAACAAACTGAGGGGCCCCACACCCCAATAGCTGCCGTTTTAGAGATTGCAGCCAGGGAAGCAGGCTTTTCCTACCCGGATTGCCCGCCCCTGTTTTCAAAGCTGTCCTTTCAAGTAAACGCCGGGCAAAAATGCCTGATTACCGGCAAGAGCGGCGGCGGCAAAACCACGCTGCTGGGCTTGCTCACCGGCTGCTGCGCCCCCACAGAGGGTCACATCCTTTTCAACGGCGTTCCCAGCGTCCAGGTGGAAAACTTAAACAGCCTGGTTACGGTGATGGCGCAGCAGCCCATGCTGTTTGAGGACAGCCTGCACAACAACCTGAGCATGTATCAAAAGCTGTCCGACAAGGAGATGATCAGCGCGCTGAAGATGGTCAACCTGACATCCTTCGCGGATACAGCAGGTCTGGACAGCCTGATTAAGGAAGGCGGCAAAAACTTGTCCGGCGGCGAGCGGCGCCGCATTTGCCTGGCCCGTTCCCTGCTGCGCAAAACCCCCGTTCTGATTCTGGACGAACCTTTGGCGGAGGTGGACCCGGACTCCGTGCGCATGATTGAAGACCTAATCATCTCCCTGAGGGGTGTCACCCTCTTTGTTATCAGCCATCAGGTCAGCCCACGATTTGAGGCTGCCTTTGACCTGCACATCCAGGTGGGATAGAACAAAA
This sequence comes from Clostridiales bacterium, assembly GCA_012837525.1. Taxonomy (GTDB): domain Bacteria; phylum Bacillota; class Clostridia; order Christensenellales; family Aristaeellaceae; genus UBA6115. The sequence continues at coordinate 37,417 of DUQZ01000048.1, forward strand.
CAAGCACGAATCAAAGCCGCCAGCCATGCCGGGGGCTTTGATTCGTTTAATAAAAAATAATCCGCCGCGGTTTTTGACTTTCCATCACCCTTTTGCGTCTAATGGGTAAAGAACGCGATTCTCGCGACGTGAAGGAGAAGAACGATGAAGATGACCCGACGCATCCTCCCCCTGCTGCTGGCCTTTTTAATGCTGGTTTCCACAAGCGCGCTGGCAGAGCAGGCACCCGCAAAGCGGCAGCTGGTGGTTGCCAGCTACCTGTTTGAGCCCTACATCGCCCCTTTTGAAGCCGAGAACCTGGACGTGGAAGTAGTTTCCATAGACTGGGGCGAGCGCAGCTATGAGGCGCTGGTGAACAACCTGGTCACCAACGCCAAGGGCTTTGACCTGTTTGCCCTGGAGACGGACGCCTACGACATGAACACCTTAGTCGCCAAGGGCTATCTGGCCCCGCTTGATGAACAAGCGCTGACAGACGGCGCGAAGGAGATGTACAAGGGCATCCAAGACGCGGTCTTCTTTGACAGCCAGCTCTACGGCTGGCCGATGGAGTTGGAGATGTTTGGCCTGGGCGCGGACACCGCGCTGTTTGAGAAGCTGAATATCCCCCTGCCCCGCAGTTTTCAGGAGATGTTTGAACTGGTCAACACCTGGGAGCAGCAGCCCGAGGATGTCCGCGAGAAATACATCATCCTGTCGGACGTGAGCAACTACCGTGGTGCCTTGCTGATGAAGCTGGTGGACCAGTACGCGGCCTTATATCAATACAAAAACCAGCCGCTCACCTTCGAAACGCCGCTGTTCCGCGAAATCATGCAGGGCCTGGACAACCTGAGTGAGGCGATGGATTTTGACTTTGAGGACGAGGTGCGCATGGACTTCGTGGACAACGCCATCCCGCTCATCTCCGTTGGCCACGGCATGCTGTCCTCCGGCGATTACAAAAGCAACTACCCCCTGCAGTTGGTCTATGAGGGGGAGCAGGCCGATTTTTATCCAGGGGTTCTGACCCTGGCCATCCTCAACGCCAACTCCGACAACAAGGACCTGGCGCAGCGCTTCCTTGCCTTCATCAAGGACAAGACCAGCCCGCAGACGCAGACCCTGCTGTATGACCGCCCCTTTGAGCCGGTGGAAAGCCCCTACTACCCCGACTCAAAAAAGCAGTGGGAGGATAAGAAAGCCAAACTGGAGGAAGCCATCAAAACCAGCGAACCCGCCGGGAAGCAGGCGCTGGAGGATGAATTGGCCGCCCATTTGATGAGCCTGGAATTATATGTTGAACCCTACCGCTATGTGGTGTCCCCAGAGAGCTTTGCCCTCTGGCAGGGCATCGCGCAGCGGCTCTTTATCCCGCCGCCCGCCACGATCATGAAGGGCGGGGACGCCTTTGGCACCCACCTGCTGCCCCTTATGCAGCGCTATGAGCACAAGAACATCAATTCCGAGCAGTTCATCAAGGAAGTCGAATCGCTCATCCAGCTGATCATCAGCGAGAACGAGTGATACTGGACTATCAGACGTGACCGGAGGGATTCCCCTCCTCAATAATGGAGGCAGATTTGCAGGCGGAACAACGGTTCACCCTCTCCGCCGGAAAGGCGGATGAGGCTTTGGACAAAGCCGGTTTCACACAACAGGCCTTAAGCGCCGCGGATGCCATGCACCGCGTCGCCAGCGGCATCCTGCGTGAGGCGGCCGACCGGGAGGACGCCGTCCAGCAGGCATTGCAAAAGGCCCGGGAAAAGCGGCACACCCTGCGCGAGCCAGCCTATTTTGACACTTGGCTCATCCGCATCTTGATCAACGAGTGCAACAGCATTCTGCGCGTCAAAAAACGTGTCATCCCCATGGACCGCCTGCCCGAAACCGCGCAGGAGGGCATGCCGGACATCACGGTGCGCGACGCCGTGATGCACCTGCCCAAAAAACAGCGCCTGTGCGTGCTGCTACACTACATCGAGGGCTGGCCGACTGACAAGGTAGCCCGCGCGCTGAAGGTGCCCGCCAGCACCGTGCGCGGGCGGCTCTACCAGGCCAGGCAAGCCTTGCGTTTAACGCTTGGGGAAGGAGAAGCCGATGAAAATTGATGACTTAAAACAGGCCTTTCCGGGCGCGGATGAGGCGCAAAAGGCGCGCATGGCGCGCACCCTTGACGGCTTGTCCGAAACCAATGTCCGCCCCGCGCGGCCCCGGCTGCGCCTGGCGGTTGCCATCGCGCTTACCCTGCTGTTTGTGGCCTCCGCCGTGGCCATCACCTCCTTCTACAGCATCCGCAACGAGATCAACCCCAAGTTTGCCGACAAAGTGACCGACATCGGCGATGTCTATGAAAACCAGTGGCTCAGCCTGTCCATCAACGATGCCTTAACCGACGGCCGAATCCTGTTTTTGGCCATGAACCTGCACCATCAGCCTGGGGCGGAGGAAGTCTTTGTCTACCCGCGCATCACGGCTGTCAGCCAAGGGCGGGCGCTGGATGTGGACCTGGTGTACGGCTTTGATTTCATGGACGGCGTCTGGCTGCCCGAGAAGGGCGAGAACGACGCGGGCCCCGGCAACCACAGCGCGGAATTCTTCATCATGGAGGACCAGGTGGAGGGCGCGCAGGAGGAGATCACCTGGACGCTGACCTTCCATATTCTCAAACCCAACTGGCCCGTGCTGCCCGATGCCGACAGCACCTACGGCGTGGCCGCGCACCGCACCATGGGCCATGAGGCCTATATGAAGCTGTTTGAGGATGCCTACAAGAACAAAACCATTCTGCTCACCTTTGGGGACAATATCTCTGAATACAGTTCCGTCTTTCCCGTTTTCCCCGGCTTCACGGAGGAAGAATCCTACCTGATGCCCATCTGGGAGCGCTTGGTGCGCAGCGGCGCCTTTGACGAGCTGGGCCGCTTCTCCCGCTCCTTCACCACCGGGGTGTCCGAGCAGCGAGAGGCGGAGAAACAGACCCTGAAACTGCCCGCCTTTGACCTGGAGGTGAAGGAGGTCAAGCTGAGCTATCTGCATATGCTCGCGCGGTTTGATCTGACGATCCACGACAAGCACTACATGGACGGCTGGGACGAGCTGGAGTTTGACGCCTGGGCAAACGGCAAAAAAATACCGCCGTCAAACAGGTCGTTCTACTTTACGGATGAGGAGCCGCGCGTATTCCGCTATACCAGTGAATACAAGACCGAGGACATCAAGGAGCTGCCGGATGAAATCCGCTTTGTGCCCCTGCGCGTCCAGTTTGACCCGGCGCAGCCCTACCGGAACAAAGTTCTGCGCGCGGAGCCGGACGAGGCCAACGCCTTCACCCTGCCGGTGAAATAATAAGAGGGGTATAAACCGGCCCTTCCCGCGTCAGCTGGCTCTCTATGAGGGCCAGCTGTTTGATATAAAAATGATGGTTTTTGGTTGGAATATCAGACAGGGAACGGCGCAGCCTGGCCTTGCGCGCCAGGGTGATGTGCGGCACCCAGGGCCTGGTCTCCGGCGGAATGCCCAGCGCGCGCAGGCCTTGCTCCAGGGTGGTTTGTACTTGTATCAGGCTGTCCGGCACCCGCAGCGCCGCAAAGACGGTTTGCCCGTCCCGGCTTGAAAAGCCGCCAAGGCCGGTGATGTCACAGGGCGCGTTGAGATGATTTGTTGATGCAAAAGCGTCAAACCAGTCCGTAATTTTTATCAACTGCTCATCCCCCACCTCCCCGATGAAGCGCAGGGTGAGGTGCAAATGCTCCGGCCCAGTCAGCCTGCAGGACACCATGTTCTCCACCAGCGCCTGCTGCATGTTCAGCAAATGGTGGCAGGTGTCCTGCGGCAGCATAGCCGCGATGAACAGGCGCATTAGGGGAGGTTGAAGGCCAATTTGATGGCGGCGCCCGCGATGCCCGCGCCGAAGATGATTAAAATGGGGCTTACCTTGAACTTGCGCAGCAAAAAGAGGGCCGCGCCAAAGCAAATCAGGGAGACGATATCAATCGCGGCCAGGCTGGTAAAGCCGCCGGTCCCAAAGAGAGCCAGGATGGCGATGCTCATGCCGGCAGAGGCGATCAGCGCGACCGCGGCCGGGCGCAGGCCGGAAAGCACGCCGGCAAAGGCAGGTTTGTCCCGCCAGACGCTGTACAGGCGCGCCAGAATCAGCACGATCATCAGGGAGGGTGTGATGCAGCCCAGAGTCGCCACCACCGCGCCCACCACGCCGCCCACCTGGTTGCCCACAAAGGTCGCGGCGTTGAGCGCGATGGGCCCGGGTGTCATCTCCGCAATGGTCACCAAATCGGTAAAGGCGGCCATGTCCAGCCAGGGGTGGATGACCACCACCTGCTCCCGAATCAGCGGGAGCGCGGCCAGCCCGCCGCCAAAGGCAAACAGCCCGACCTGGAAAAAGGCCCAGTACAATGTCAGCATCATCATGCCTTGGCCTCCTTCCGGGCAGAAAGAGCCGCGTCAAAAAAGCCAACCAGCCCGCAAGATATGAGCACCAGGATGATGTTGACCTTGAAAAACCAGACAGCGACAAAGGCCGCGACCATCAGCAAAATGGGCGTAGGCTTGCGCTTTTTGACGATGTTGGCGGCCATGGTCCACACCACATCCACAATGACCGCGGCGACACCGGCGCGCATAGCGTTTAAGAGCGCCGCGATCCAGGTATTCTCCCGAAAGGCCTGGTAAAACATGGAAATCAGGGTGAGCACAACCAGCGGCGGGATGGCGGTGCCCAGCACGCTGGCCAGCGCGCCTTCGATGCCCAGCAGCCTGTAGCCCAGGATGATGGAGGTGTTGACCGCGATGGGGCCAGGGGCGGACTGCGCGATGGCGATCATGTCCAGCATCTCCTCCTCCGCCACCCATTGCAACTCCTCCGAAAAGCGCTTGCGCATGAGGGGCACAATCACATAGCCGCCGCCAAAGGTGAAGGCGCTGATCTTGAGCACCGATAAAAACAGGGTAGAAAGCTTGGGTTTGCTGCTGGCCATGGTGCCTCCTTGCATAGATATACTGCAGTCATCCTATGACGCCATCACGCTTTTGTCAATCGTTGAAGGCAAAGAGTGCATATGATATACTGCCCTCATCAAAATACAGCATGGAGGGCGTATTATGCGCAAGTTTTACAGCGCGGTGATGGCCGGCGTGATGACCGGCCTGGGCGGCGCCGCTTTTTTGGGCACCGAAATACGGGAGGTGGGCTCCTTCCTGTTCTCCATCGGCATGTTTGCCTCCCTGGCCATGGGCTTGCCCCTCTACATCGGCCGCTGCGCCCCGGCCATATTGGATACGCCGCGCAAATACAATACGCTGCCTTTGATGCTTTTGGGCAACCTGGTAGGCGCCATCCTGTGCGGGCTGGTCTACGGCCTGGCGGTCACCTCCCGCGCGCCGGATCTGCTTTCCGCGCGCATGACCCAAAGCTTTTTCTCCACCCTGGCGCGCGGCCTGTTTTGCGGGATGATCATCTACGCCGGCGCCTACAGCTGGAAGCACATGGAAACCAGCAAGCCGGTGGGCACGCTGCTGGCTGTCACCGCCTTCGTTGTGTCCTCCTTTGAAAACAGCATCGCGGACGCCTTTTATTTCAGCGCGGCCTATTTCCAGACCGGGCAGTTCGTCATCGGCGTCCTCCCCTTCATGGCAGCCGCCATCCTGGGCAACACCATCGGGCCAGTCCTTTTGCACCTGGCGATACCAAAGCAGAGCGCGTAAACAGAACAGCAAGAACACAAAAAAGCGCCCGGCGGCGCTTTTTTGTGCTTTTGAACTGTTTTCAGGCGAAGGAAACGTCCAGGTTGATCGTCGCCACCTTGGCGATGGTCTCATGCACGGAGCAGTACTTGGCCGCCAGCTGGGAGGCGCGGTCAAAGCCCTTTTGATCCTGCGCGCCATGGATAATCACCTTCATGTCCACGGTTTCCAGCGTCGTGGGCACTTCCTCGCGCTTGATGCCGGAGATATCAATCTCTGCCCGGTCATAGGCCAGCTTCATCTTGTCCGCGATGCCCACAAAGGTGGCGTAGTAGCAGGCGCCCAGCGCGCCCAGCATCAAATCATAGGGGCGGAACTTGCCGTCCTGGTTCTTGCCGATGTGCGCCTGCGCGCGCTCTGCCTCCAGCACGCCCTCAAACTCACGGCCAAAGCTTAGTTTTACAGTAGTTGCACTCATATTCACTCATCCTTTCATATCATCCATAGGTATTCTACCCGGCTTGACGGACCATGTCGCGAAGAAACAGGGCACGTTGTAGTCCTTCAGGGGGCTTTCGTTGCTCGTGTCCTCATACACATCCCGCAGGATGAAGCCCGCCTTTAACTGCCCGCCAATCTGCACCTGGATGGGATGGGAAAACTGCAGGCTGTCGTTGTACTCCTCCGCCTTGCGCTCCCAATCCGGGTCCGCCAGCGCGTCAAAGGGCAGCGCGTGGCTCACACACAGGCTGCCATCATCAAACAGGTAGCCAACGCCGTTATCCAGGCCGGACAAGAGGGCGCCGCCGGGCTTTAAGACCCGGAAACACTCCTCCCACACCGGAAATACATCGCGCACATAGCAGTTGGAGACCGGGTGGAAAATCATGTCAAACTGCGCGTCCGGGAACGGGAAACGCTGGGTCATATCCCCTTTGATGATCTCAATCTCATAGCCTTCCCGCGCGGCCACCACGCGCTCACTTTCCAGCTGCGCGTCGGACAAATCAAACACCGTGCAAACGGCGCCCAGCGCTGCGAAGACGGGCATCTGCTGCGCGCCGCCGCTGGCTAAGCCCAGCACGCGCTTGCCCTTTAATTCGCCCATCCATTCCCGGGGCACGGGGATGTTGGGCGTCAACAGCACCTGCCAGTCCCCCGCCTTCGCGCGGGCGAAGGTCTGGCTGTCTATCGGTCTACCCCATTCCCAGCCTTCCTTCACCCAGCGGTCAATGGCCTGCGCGTTGTACCGCGTATAATTTACATCTTTCATTCTTCTACCAGGCTGGGCGCGCCCACAGCGCCACGCTGCCCACCTCACGCGTCTTCTTCAAATCAATCAGCCGCTGGTTTTTACTGCCGCGGAAATCCAGTTCCAGGGAACGCTCCGCCAGCACAAAGGGGCCGTCCACCAGCACATCACACAGCGCCAGCAAACCTTGTACTGCCGCGTTATCCTTCTTTTTCAGCGCCTCATAGGTATAGCCCGAGTAAATCCACACACCCAGCCCCATTTCCTTGGCCGCTTGCGCCAGCACAAGGCAGGCATCCGGCTGCTCAAACGGCTCCCCGCCGGACAAGGTCAGCCCGTCCAGCAGCGGGTTGTCCCTCAGCATCTGGATGATCTCCTCCGTTCGCATCCGCCGGCCACCCCTTGGGTCAAAGGTCTCCGGGTTGTGGCAGCCCGGGCAATGGTGCGGACAGCCCTGCACAAACACAGCCAGCCGCAGTCCCGGCCCGTCCACAATGCTGTCGTTCATGATGCCGTTGATCTGGATGTCCATGGTACCTCCTGGGGTGAGGGGATGGGAACGCTGGGGGCATTCTTGAAAGAATGCCCCCAGACCCCCTAAGAACTTTAATGAGATGTATCAATCAATTCCAAAATTTTGTGGAGGGGGTTCGGGGGAGGCACTTTTTTAAAAGTGCCTCCCCCGAAAATAAAATCGTTCCTATACCCCGTGTTTCACTCTTTCGCTCTCCTCCGCCTGCTTGGCGTTGTTGAAGCGGTCGGTGGTGCCCACCAGGTAGCCGGTGATGCGGCGGATGCGCTCAAACTTGTGCTCCTCCTCGCTGCGGCCGCACTGCGGGCAAGTATCGCCGATGATGCCGTTGTAGCCGCAGACGGGGTCGCGGTCCACCGGGTGGTTGATGGAGCCGTAGCCCACGCCGGTCTCGTGCATGTGGCGGACGATCTTCTCAAAGGCGTCCAGGTTCTTGAGCGGGTCGCCGTCCATCTCCACATAGGTGATGTGCCCGGCGTTGGTGAGCGCGTGGTAGGGCGCTTCCAGGCTGATCTTTTTGAACGCGCTGATGGGGAAATACACGGGGATGTGGAAGGAGTTGGTGTAGTAGTCGCGGTCGGTCACGCCGGGGATGGGGCCAAACTTCTCGCGGTCCAGGCGCACGAAACGGCCGGAGAGGCCCTCGGCAGGCGTGGCGATCAAGGTGTAGTTGAGCTTGTGCTCCTCGGACTTTTTATCAAGATATCGGCGCATGAAGCCCACGATCTCCAGGCCCAGGTTCTGGCTTTCTTCGCTCTCGCCGTGGTGCTTGCCGCGCAGGGCGACCAAGGTCTCTGCCAGGCCGATGAAGCCCATGGTGAGCGTGCCGTGCTTCAAGACCTCGCGCACCTCGTCATCCCACTTGAGCTTTTCGCTGTCCTTCCAGACGTGCTGTCCCATTAAGAAGGGGAAGTTGTACACCTTCTTGCGCGCGATGATCTCAAAGCGCTCGTTAAGCTGGTCAAACACCAGGTCCATCTTGCGCTCCAGCTCCTCATAAAACCAGGGGATGTCGCCCTTGGCCTCAATGGCGATGCGCGGCAGGTTGATGCTGGTGAAGGACAGGTTGCCGCGGCGCGGGGACACTTCCTCGCCGCCGTCATAGGCATTGGCCATCACGCGGGTGCGGCAGCCCATGTAGCCCACCTCGGTCTCCGGGTGGCCAGGCTTGTAATACTTGAGGTTATAGGGCGCGTCCAGGAAGGAGAAATTGGGGAAAAGCCGCTTGGCCGAGCAGCGGATGGCCAGGCGGAAGAGGTCGTAGTTGGGGTCCTCGGGGTTGTAGTTGACGCCTTCCTTCACGCGGAAGATCTGGATGGGGAAGATGGGCGTCTCCCCGCGGCCCAGGCCGGCTTCGGTGGCCAGCAGCAGCTGTTCCATCACCAGGCGGCCTTCAGGGGAGGTGTCCATGCCGTAGTTGATGGAGGAGAAGGGCACCTGCGCGCCGGCGCGGCTGTTCATGGTGTTCAGGTTGTGCACCAGCGCTTCCATGGCCTGGTAGGTGGCGCGGACGATCTCCTTGCCTGAGAACTTGCGCACGGATTTGAGCAGCTTTTTGGCCTCGTCCTGCGTCATGTGCTGGGTCAGCTGCGCGATGAGCGCGGTGTCAAAAGCCTCTTTTTCTTCCATCTCGGGATAAAGGCCGGTCTCCTCCTCCACCGCGGCCAGCATGGCGCGGGTGAGGGTGTCGGCGTCCTCGATGTCGTGGCCCGCGTCCAGCAGGCGGCTTACGTTGTCACGGAAGCGCTTTTTATAGGTCTTCTTGACGCCGGGCGCCATGCCGTAATCAAAATTGACAATGCTCTGCCCGCCGTGCTGGTCGTTCTGGTTGGCCTGAATGGCAATGCAGCACAGCGCGGAATAGGAGGAGATGTCCTCCGGCTCCCGCAGGACGCCGTGGCCGGTGGAGAAGCCGTTTTCAAACAGCTTGAGCAGGTCAATCTGGCAGCAGGTGGTGGTAAGCGTCAGGAAATCCAGGTCATGGATGTGGATGTCGCCCGCGCGGTGCGCCTCGGCGTGCTTGGGGTTGAGCACATACATGTCATAAAACTGCTTGGCGCCCTCGGACCCAAACTTGAGCATGCTGCCCATGGCGCTGTCGCCGTCGATGTTGGCGTTCTCGCGCTTGATGTCCGAATCAATGGCGTCAGAGAAGGTGATGTCCTGATAGGTTTTCATGAGGCGGGTGTTCATCTCGCGCACACGGCTGCGCTCCGCCCGGTAGAGGATATAGGCCTTGGCGGTTAACACAAAGCCTTTTTCAATCAGCACGCGCTCCACCACGTCCTGCACCTGCTCCACAGAGGGGCTGGTGGGGATGGCTTCGCTGGTCTCCAACTCATGGGTGACAACCGCGGCCAGATCGCGCGCGGTTTCGGCGCCCTTCTGGCTGCCGCTGGCCGCCAGGGCGCGGGCAATGGCCTGCTCAATTTTCCCGGACTCAAAGGGCACAGTCCGTCCGTCACGCTTCACAATCGTAGAAATCATAGCAAGCCTCCTATATCCTCATGCATTCATTTTTTATGTGCGATAATGCACACCGATTATAGACAGGTCATTTCACCCCTGTCAAGCAAATAATCACAATTTATTGTATCCAATTTGTACGCGAACACCACATATGGTAGTCAGAGGATAGCCAGTTTTCCCGTATCAGGGCGGGCAAACAGGCCTTCTTGACAAAATCTCAGGTCCTCTCTATACTATGTTTAAACTCATTTTAATGGGTATAATAACTGGTTTTAGGAGATTGATTGTGACGACACGCGCAAAAAAGAGAAGCAAAAACACCCTGTTCGCACGGGTGCTTAGCATTGTTTTGGCCTTTTTGATTGTGGGCGGCTCCCTGGCCGCGCTGATTGAGCTGTTTTGATGAATTGATCTGCGGAATGCATGTCAATATATTTTAAGGAGGATTCACACATGGAGTTGAAGGGTTCCCAGACTGAGAAAAACTTGTGGGAAGCGTTTGCCGGTGAGAGCATGGCGCGCAACAAGTATGACTATTTCGCTTCTGCCGCGAAAAAAGAAGGCTACGAGCAGATTGCCGGAATCTTCCAGGAGACCGCGCTGAACGAAAAAGAACACGCCAAAATGTGGCTGAAGGCCCTGGGCGGCTTTGAAAAAGGCACCGAGCCCGGCGACACCCGCAAAAACCTGATCGCCGCTGCCGCTGGCGAGCATTACGAGTGGACGGAGATGTACAAAGGCTTCGCCGAAACCGCCCGCGAGGAAGGCTTCAAGGAGATCGCCCTGGAGTTTGAAAACGTCGCGAAGGTGGAGCGCGAGCACGAAGCCCGCTACCTGACCCTGGCCAAGCGCCTGGAAGAAAACAAGGAGTGGGAGCTGGAGTCCGACACCCTGTGGCGTTGCCGCAACTGCGGTTTCGTGTACGAAGGCCGCAAGGCGCCCAAGCTGTGCCCCGCCTGCAAGCACCCGCAGAACTATTTCGAGCGCGCTGCGACCAACTATTAATTTATCTATACTGAACGCACTCATGTGCGGTATGACCCCGGGATATATTTCCCGGGGTTTTTGATTGCCTGTAAGGCACTTAACCGCTACAATCGAATCAGCAAGTATAAATAAGGAGGTGGCATGATGCGCCGTCCCAACATCCTGTTCATCATGGCGGACGACCTGGGGCACTGGACCCTAGGCTGTGAGGGCAATCCGGACGCCATCACCCCGCATATTGACCGCCTGGCTGCTGAGGGCATGCAGCTGCGGCGGTTTTACTGCACCTCCCCCGTGTGCTCCCCGGCGCGCGCCAGTTTGCTGACCGGGCAGATGCCCTCCTGGCACGGGGTGGCGGATTGGATCCGCGCGGGCAATGTGACAAACGCGGGCGACACCGCCTGCCAGTATCTGCAAGGCCAAAAAGGCTATACGGACTATTTGAATGAGGCGGGCTATGCCTGCGGCCTGTCCGGCAAATGGCATCTGGGTGACAGCCAGACGCCGCAGCAGGGCTTTTCCCACTGGTACGCCCACCAGGCAGGCGGCGGCCCTTATTACAATGCGCCCATGGTACGCGACGACCAGATGGTGACCGAACCGGGCTACCTGACTGACTCCATCACACAGGACGCGGTGGATTTTATCAAAAAGCAGGCAGGCAGCGCGCAGCCCTTTTACCTGCAGGTGGGCTACACCGCGCCGCACACGCCCTGGATTAACAGCCACCCGCAGAATTATGTGGATTTATATCGGGATTGTGCCTTTGAAAGCTGCCCGCAGCTGCCGGCTCATCCGGACCAGCTGCCCTACCCCATGTTCATGGAGGACCGGCACGCGATGCTTTCAGGCTATTTTGCCGCCACCACCGCGATGGACGCGGGCATCGGGCGCCTTTATCAAACGCTTGAGGCAACCGGCCAGCTGGAGAACACCGTGATTGTGTTCACCTCCGACAATGGCTTCAACTGCGGCCATCACGGCATCTGGGGCAAGGGCAATGGCACCTGGCCGCTGAACGTCTACGAAAGCTCCGTGCGCGTGCCCTTTATCGTGCGCTATCCCAAATTGGTGCCGCAAAACACCGTCTCCCACGCGGTGATCGGTGCCTATGACTGGTTCGCCACCGCGCTGGCCTTGGCGGGCATAACACCACAGGAGCAGCCTGCCCTCAGCCGCAGTTTTGTGGATGTGCTGACTGGCAAACATGACCGCGCGCAAAGGGAAGCCTTTGTAGCGGACGAGTACGGCGGCACCCGGATGATCATCCAGGGGGATTTGAAATACATCAAGCGCTATCACGATGGTTCGCGCTTATTGTTTGACTTGAAAAACGACCCAAACGAGCGGGAAAACCTCATTGTCAGCGCGGACGCCGAACTCATTTCCAAACTGGATAGGAAGCTGGAAGCCTGGTTTTCAGCACACAGCCGGCCCGAAACCGACGCCAGCCACGCGGGTGTCAAAGGTTTTGGTCAAATGAGGATGCACGGGCAGGATGGCTACCCGGAAGGGGCTTTTGTTCAGCATATTGATGATTGATCAGGCCTTCTTCTCCTCATCAAACAAGCCCGGATTCACACTCAGACAGCCCGCGGCGTAGGCGTAAAGTTCCCGCGCGCGCAGGACCATGGTGTCGGCCTGGCCAAAGGGTGCCACTTTCAGAAAGCCGTGTTGCTGCAGCCCCTCCTCAATTTTCCAGTAGTTGACGGAGGGGTTTGCGCTGTGGGCTGCGGAATGGATGGTCGTCCTGCTGCCATCGGGCTTGATGAGGGTATAGGGCAAAGGCTTGGCGATGCGGTTGGGGATCTCGCACCACTCCTCCACCCCGTGCAAAAAGGTGCAGGTGGTGAGCCGGCAGCCCACCATCAGGATATGGGCGTCCCGCCCCACCAGCTTGTGCCAGGTGGAACCGATGCCGCAGGGGGTGCCCGTTTTGTGGTCATCCGCGGTAAAGGCCTCCGCGTCCGCCCCGTATGCCGCGATGGAGTGGGTGGGGTTAAAGCTGCGGAACACACCCGGCCGCTTGCGGAACAGCTCCGGCAAGATGCCCACGATGGAGGGCGTGTTGGCCACATCATACACCCTGGGGTTTAAGTCCACCGTCTCCCAGCTGAGGGTGGGGAAGCACAACAGCCCCGGGGCGAAGTAATCCATCAGCGCGTCGATCACCGCCTCCGCGCCGCCTTCCACCGGGCCAATCGCCTTCATGGAAGAATGTATGAGGACGGTGTCCTCAGGTCCAATGCCCATGCGCTGTATATCTTTAATCAGGGAATCTTTTGTCATTTGTCACTATTCCTTTAACTACGCTTAGTTTTAGATAAAAACAGTAGCTGTGCCATAGATGCTCAACAGCATTCCACAAAACAACAGCAAAGGTGCGAAGTAAGACGATTCAAGATACTGACCTTTTTTTGGGGGGGGGAACTACAAGCAACTAAATAAAGTAGCGCGTAGGGAATGCAGTCAATAAAATAACGTGCTCCAAACTGAAATCCGCCGCAAGTGCTATGTGTAAGCAGAATCAGGCAGTGCAGAACGAACGTACCAAAAACAATTAAAAGCAAATAATCGAACTGTTTCTTAATCAGTTCACGAATCTGCCAAGCACAGAGACATAGAAAAATTGGGTTGGCTATAAAAAATGAAAAACCAAATCGCTTCGGGACAAGGCTTCCATTACTATGATAAAAGGGCAAACCCAGCAGAAATGTTCCTGCATGTTTTTTTATATGGTTCAAAGAAAACTGAATTCCTCCCTGGCTTGAAAATTCTGGCAGATAATTATGTCCAAACTCAAGGATGTCACCAAAACGAATGAAATTATATACTCCATACAGCGACGCTACCAGCAGTCCCAATAATACGCCAGGCAGCAGGGAGCGAGAAGCTTCCTTCCGAGTTTTTTTAGTTCCAATTAGATAGTAGGCAATCAACAACGGCCCATATAATACTTGAAATGGCCGGCATCCAACGCTAAGCGCGTAAAACAACAGTCCGCTGGTGGGTTTACCACTCTGAATACGTTCTATTGCAGCTACAGTGAGGAGAAAAGCCAACACCTGAGCCTGATACCATACTGCGCCGTTTTGCAGCAAATTAAGCAAAGATGAGCCAAAACAGAATAGGAATGCCCAGGTTAAACTCGGATGGCGTGAACACTTCATGTTTCTAAATATGCGATAGATCATCAGACAAGACATTATGGCATACAACTGAATCAAGAGCGTATCCGGCACCTGATCAGCAAACAGAAAAGTGAGAAAAAACACTGGAATTGTCGGAACAGGCGGAAAACTAACGTAGTACTTGTCTTGATAAATCGCCAACTCCAGATGCGGATAATCCTTTTCCAATGCTATCTTGCCCTTGCGCCATTGCATAGCCTGCAAGGTATAGGTATTGTATCGGGATGGTGTTAACGGGCTGCTTCCTTGCAGGAGGTGTAACATCATAAACAGTGTGATGCACGCTATTATCAGACAAAGTACAGCTTGATAAGTTGTGTTGGACAATCTCGAACCGATGATTTTTTGTGTCATTTATGTTGATGCAACCCCTTTCCGAATATCTTAATACTATTCGGTATCATAGCATATTCTGTAGCCTGTGCGTGATGTTCCCTTGTATATATTCACTTTAACAATTTCAATATTCTCCATTGACCGATTCGGTCAATCTGTGGTATGCTCCACTCAAGCGTTGACCATTTCGGTCAATACACTGAAAAGGAGGCGATTGGTATCTCGGATCTCTTCTTCCGGCTTGAGGATGACAAGCAGCGGCGCGTGCGGAACGCCGCCCTGGATCTGTTTTCGCGCTTTGGGTATGACAAAACCTCCACCGAGCAGATTGCCCGCGCGGCCGGGATTTCAAAGGGCATGGTCTTTCATTACTTTGGCAGCAAGCAGGCACTGTATGAGTACCTGTGCGCCTACACCGTGGATTTTTTCACCGACTGGGCAGCGATCCTGCGGCATGAGATTGAGGGCATGGACTATATCCAGCGCTACAGCTGGCTGTCCCGACAAAAGATGGCTGCCCTGCTCAAAAACCCGGAGGCCTTCGCCTTTTTAACAATGCTCATCACCCATCCGGAGAACCAGGCGGTCACCCCCAAAACACAGGAAATCATGCACAAGCTGCTCAGCCTGCAGCAGGGCACCCTGGTGTCCATGGCCCATTCCGGAAACACCGACCGCTTCCGGGCGGACCTGCCCATTGACACCGCCAAGCGCTACATCACCTACATCATCGAGGGACACACCAACGCGGTTTTAGCCAGTCTGCGGCAGGAGCCGCCGGATCAGCTGGCGCACAGCCCCAGCTGGGCGCAGTTTGATGAGCTGCTGGATCACCTGCGCGCCTTATTCTACAAACACGAGGAGGACAACTAAATGCAGGTACTGCACCTGGACAAGGTCACCAAAACCTTCGGTCAATTAAAAGCTCTGGATCAGGTCACGCTCAGCGTGGCGCCCGGGGAGGTCTATGGCTTTATCGGCCCAAACGGGGCAGGCAAAACCACGGCCATCCGCGTATTAATGGGCATCTTGCAGGCTACCAACGGCCGGGCCACCCTGTTTGGGCAGGACGCCTGGCAGCACGCGGTGGAATTGCACAAGCGCGTCGCCTATGTGCCGGGGGAGGTCAACCTGTGGCCCAATTTAACGGGCGGCGAGGTGATTGACCTGTTTGTGCGCCTGCGCCGCGGCAGCAAAACCCGGTATGAGGACGAGCTGCTGGAGCGTTTTGACCTGGACCCCACCAAGAAGTGCCGCACCTATTCCAAGGGCAACCGGCAGAAGGTGGCGCTGGTGGCAGCCTTTGCCTCGGACGCCGATTTATATATCCTGGATGAGCCCACCAGCGGCCTGGACCCCTTGATGGAAGAAGTTTTCCAGCAATGCGTGGCGGAAGTGAAAGCCCAGGGCAAAAGCGTGCTGCTTTCCAGCCACATTTTGTCTGAGGTGGAGAAGCTGTGCGACAAGGTGTCCATCATCCGCCAGGGCCACATCATCGAATCGGGCAGCCTGCAGGAGCTGCGGCATTTGACCCGCACCTTCGTAAGCGCCAAAACAGCGCGCCCTGTCCCTTCGCTTGCGGACAACCCGCACGTGCATGACCTCAGCCAGCAGGGGGACAGCCTGTCCTTCTCCGTAGAGGTGCCCCATTTGGGCGAGGTGCTGTCCCTGCTGCACCAGCACGGCATCAACAGCCTGGAGTGTATGCCGCCCACCCTGGAGCAGCTGTTCATGAGCCATTATGAGCGGGAGGGTTGAGTATGCGCGGGCTGTTTCATGGCACCTCTCATCTGGTCCGTTTCATTCTGCGCCGCGACCGCACGCGCATTCCCCTGTGGGTCCTTGGCCTGTCCGCCTTCATGGTGGCGCTGGTTCCCGTCTTCCAAAACCTGCTCTTGACCGGCGAAGGCAATTCGGTCTTCGCTATGATGATGGAAAACCCCGCCATGGTGGCCCTGGTTGGCCCTGTCTATGGCGCGGCAAATTTTCATACCGGGGCGGCCTATGCCAACATGATGCTGGTGTTTTGCGTCATCTTTGTCGCGGTGATGAACATCTTCCTCATCACGCGCCACACCCGCGCGGATGAGGAAGCCGGCCGGGTGGAGATGATCCGCTCCCTGCCGGTTGGACGCCTGGCCAGCCTGGGCGCGGCCCAGCTCACCGCCTTTTTCACCAACCTGTTGCTTGCGCTGCTCACCAGCCTGGGCCTGTACCTGCTGCGCGGAACGGGGATGGACCTGTCCGGCTGCCTGCTGTTTGGCTTTGCGCTGTTCGCGTCCGGACTGGTGTTCGCGGGCATCACCAGCATCGCCTGCCAGCTCACCGCCAACAACCGCACCGCCACGGGGCTGGCGCTGGGTGTGCTGATGCTGATGTACCTGCTGCGCGCGGCAGGTGATATCACGGCGGCGGAAGCGCTGTCCCTGCTCTCCCCCATCGGCCTGGCTACACGGACGCAGGTGTTTGTGAACAACTATGCCTGGCCAGTGCTGGTGATGCTTTTGGAAGCCGGTTTGCTGGTTGTCCTTTCATGGTGGCTTGCGCAGCGGCGGGATGTGGGCCAGGGGCTCATTCCCGCGTTTCCTGGCACACGCCACGCGTCAAAAAGCCTGTCCACGCCACTTGGACTGGCGCTGCGCCTGACGCGTACCACCGCCCTGGTTTGGGCCTATGCCTTGTTTTTCCTGGCCGGCACCTATGCCTCCGTCTTTGGGGAAATGGAAGGCTTTCTCAACAACAATCCCCTGCTCAAAGCCATGTTCGCGACCAACCCCGACTTTGGCGTGACAGAGCAGTTCATCTCCCTCCTCAACGCGGTAATGATCATGCTGGGGATGGTCCCTATCCTCACCACCCTGCAGCGCGTTGTGACGGAGGAACGCGCAGGCCACGCGGAACATCTCCTGGGCAGATCGGTGTCCAGATTTGAGCAGCTGGGCGCCTACGCGCTCATCGCCCTGGTGATGAGCGTGGTCTATCCCCTCCTCATCGCCCTGGGCTTTTACGTGGTTGGTTCGCTGGTTTACCCGCAAACACCGGGGCTTTCCACCTTTTTAATCTCCGCCTACGCCTATGTGCCGGCGGTGTGGGTGTTCATCGGCCTGTTTCTGGCGCTCGCGGCCTTCCTGCCCCGTCAGGTGCCGCTGGGTTTTGCCTACCTTGGCTTCACCTTCTTTTCCATTTACCTGAGGCGGATCGCGAACCTGCCGGACTGGCTGCGCAAGCTGACCCCACTGGGCCACGTCCCGCAATATCCGCTTGAGAAGATCAGCCCGGCGCCGCTCCTGGTCCTCTGCGCCATTGCGGCTACTCTTACCCTGTTGGCGTTCATTGGCTATCGCAAACGGGATGTACAAACCCAGTAATCCACGGGTAAGATGGTTGTACCGCCAAGGATTTTGCCTTCGGGCGCGTACCGGTTTATGCAGTCGCGTCAATGCGCGCGAAGGCAGTTTTTGAACGCAAGAGGTATGTATGGACAACGAACGTGTCTATAAAATGGCGTTTTCCAAGGTCTATCCGCTGTTGTTACAAAAGGTGGAAAAGAAGGGCCGCACAAAGGACGAGTTGAATACCGTCATCTTCTGGCTTACCGGCTATGACGATGCCGGATTGGAGCAGGCACTGTCGCAGCATGTCAGCTATGAGGCCTTCTTTGAACAGGCGCCGAAGATGCATCCAAATGCCCATCACATCACAGGCGCGATTTGCGGATACCGGGTAGAGGAGATCAAAGATCCGTTGATGCAGAAAATCCGCTGGCTGGACAAGTTGGTTGATGAATTGGCCAAGGGCAAAAAGATGGAAAAGGTTTTACGGGGCTGAGTGAATGCTTCACAACCAGCAACAATGGGTCAAAGAATCATTTTCAATCATCTAAAACGCAAAACTGGGGCTAAGCCGTTCGGCTTAGCCCCAAGAATTTATGTTATTTTTTTACCACCGAAGATTTTAGATAAATCATACCAAAGCCATCGACCCGGCCGTCGATATCATGGCCATCAACCGGCGTGTCCAGAATACGGATGTTCCTGGCTTTTGCGCCCTTTTTCAGCGTGTCCTTGCCTAATTTTAGATCACGGATAAGGGTCACATCATCGCCCGTGTTTAATTCATTGCCATTCGCGTCATGAATGATGGAGGCCTCTTCGGCCGCGCGCTGGCTCTCTGCTGTCCACTCATGAAAACACATCGGGCAG
The DNA here is from genome assembly GCA_012837525.1 of Clostridiales bacterium. Classification (GTDB taxonomy): domain Bacteria; phylum Bacillota; class Clostridia; order Christensenellales; family Aristaeellaceae; genus UBA6115. Next base: position 56,068 of record DUQZ01000048.1, read on the forward strand.
ACAAAAAGATGGCCGTCTTCATAGGTGTAAGACGCATTGCACTTGGGGCAGCTGGGTAAACTCATGTTCCACCTCGTTTCTATGCGTCTATCTTAGCCTATGCGCCAACAATCCTCAAGTTTCATCCGGATTTGAGCGCTTCGGCTACCGAAACGGGATATGTTAACCTAATAAAGGGTCCGTTTTCCGTTGATACACCCCCAAAACGGGTATCCTTCCCATAATGATAACGTGACCTTGGTCAGAAGGGATGGCACACCATGCGTTTGTTTGAGCCGGGCAAGCGGTTTTACAAGGGCAACCTGCACATGCACACCACCAATTCCGACGGCAAGCTGCCGCTGGATGAAGCCGCCCAGCGCTACCAGGACGCAGGCTATGACTTCATCTGCATCACCGATCACTGGAAGCGCACGGTGGACGCGCACACGCGCGGCAGGATGCTGGTGCTGCCGGGGATAGAGATTGACTATTTCCTGCCCACCCAGGTCATCCACCTGGTGGGCATCAACGTGGATGAGAGCATCCTCACCCGTGCCGACCGCAAATGGGGCCCCCAGCGCGGCATCAACGCCATCCGCGATGCCGGCGGCCTGGCGGTGCTGGCGCACCCGCTCTGGTCGCTCAATACGACGGAAACCATCAATTCCCTGCGCGATTTGACCGCGGTGGAGATTTACAACACCACCTCCGCCCCGCCCTGGAACGGGGACCGCGCGGACGCCACAGGCCTCTTGGACATGGCTTGCGCTAACGGCGTATTGCACAACACCCTGGCGGTGGATGACGCCCACCATTACAACGGGGATGAGTGCGTCTCCTTCATCATGCTGCAGGCGGATGAGCTGAGCGTGGAAGGGGTGATGAGCGCCCTTAAGACAGGCGCGTTTTATGCCAGCCAGGGGCCCCAGTTTACCCAGGTTACCCTGGAAGGGGACACGGTGCGCGTAGCCTGCTCCCCCGTGTCCCGCATTCTGTTTCACTCAAACCGCCCCTACGCCTCTGACCGCTGCGCGCAGGGCAAGGGCATCACGGGTGCAGACTACACCATCCGGCGCGACTGGAACGAGCGCTTCGTCCGCGTGATTATTGAGGACGCCCAGGGCCGCCGCGCCTGGGCCAACCCGATTCCGATTCCTTATTAACACCAAACGAATTTGTTACAATGCGCCCGCGGGAAGGTCCCGCGAGCGCTACTTAATTACACTGTCATTGATTACTTGAATCCCTGCACCTCACGCCAGGCATCCAGCTGCCGCTGCATCTCTTCAATGGCGGCGTCCACACCCGCGTTTTTCAGCCCTTCGCGGAACTTGGGCAGCTCGGTATCGGGGTTAGCCAGGCCGCGGGCCAGGGGCTCCAGATACTCGGCCACAACCTGGCGGATGGCGGCCAGCTCCGTCAAGATGGGCTCCTCATCCAGGGCAAAGCCCAGGTTGTCAGCGGGCACCAGCTCCTTTGCGAAGGCGTTGTAGCGGTCCACCATGTCAATGGGCAGGGAGGTGTCCGGCTCCGCCGTCAAAAAGCCCGGCAGCGCCCAGGTCGTCATGCTGTAGGTTTTGGGGTCGGTCATCTCAATCTGGCCATCGGCGTTGCGGTTCCAGTTTTTGCCTTCAATGCCGTAAAACACCAGGTTGGCAAAATCCTTGTCCTCCACCAACGCGTTGAGGAACATCATCGCGCGCTCCGGGTCGCCGGAGGTTTCGGAAATGGCATTCATGGAGCCATAGATTTTGTCCGTGGTCTGGAAGGCGTAGCTGATGAAGTAGGGTTCAAAATCCGCACCGTAGGATTTTTCATAGCCGGGCAGGCGCTTGGCCATGGAATCCTGAACGGAGACCACCGGGTCGTGTTGGTTCAAGGCCGCGTGGGTATCCGGATCCAGCGGCAGGGCACCTGCCTGCGCCAGTTTGTAGGCGTCGCGCACATAGGCTTCAAATTCATCCGTGGCGAACTGGTTGAACACCTGGTTGCGCTCAAAGCCGGAATAGGTGTCCTCGCCCAGGATGACAACGCCCGGGTCCGCCGAGTTGCCGGTAATGGCCTCACAGGGGTACAGGGCTGTGAACGGCTGGGAGCCCAGGCTGGTCACATAGCCGTTTAAGTCCCCGCCTTTTTCCTTCATCTCCAGGACATAGTTCACAAAGGCAGCCCAGCGGTCCATCTTGCTCATGTCCGCGGTAATCCAGGCGGTATCCACGCCCGCCTTCTTGGCGGAATCCATGTTGATGATGAAATAATAGTGCGAACAGGAGTACTTGTGGGTGGGGATGGCATACACCTCGCCATTGATGGTGACCGAATCCCACAGGTTTTGCGGGTAGGTCGCCAAAAGGGCCTTGCCTTCCTTTTCCAGCAATTCCTTCATGGGTTCAAACGCGCCCAGGGCGACATAGCTTGCGTACTGGCCGCTGACAAAACAGATGTCAAACTTCTCCCGCGCGCTGATTAACAACTGCAATTTGGTCAGGTGGTCCGCGTTGGTGTTCACATGCATTTTCAGGGTGGCGTTAAAGCGTTCTGTCAGGTATTTGTTAATCTCGTCCAATACGGCTTGGTGGTCTTCCCGCTCGCTGCCCAGGGTGTACCACACAATCTCATAAGGTTTTAGCTGCGACGGGTCGGCAGCCTGGGCCGTGCCCAGCGCCAGGGACAATAAAAGTGTCAAGATGAGGAGTAACGACAGTTTTTTCATAGGATACCTCCTTATTTTTGGGGACAGGACACCGGCCTGTCCCTCATCCTTTTACAGAACCCAGGGTCAATCCCTTGACAAAGAACTTCTGGAAATAGGGGTAAAACGCCAGTACCGGCGTCATGGTCAAGACCGTGAGGGCCATCTTGGCCGATTCGTTGGGCAGGTTCATCAGCATCTCCGCGCCCTCCTCGCTCATCAGCAATTCAGGGTTGCTGCGCAGGTACTGGATGTCCTGCATCACGCGCTGCAGCATGTACTGAATGGTCCATTTGGATTTGGAGTCGATATAGAGCATCACCTCAAACCATTTTGAAAAAAACATAATGGCGGTAAACAGGCCAATGGTGGCCAAGGCGGGCTTGCTGATGGGCAGGATGATCTGCGCGTAGATGCGAAACTCCCCCGCGCCGTCAATCTTCGCCGCCTCAATGATGGGGCTGTTGTCAGCGGAACTGAAAAAGGTGCGCAGCACGATGATGTTGTAGGCGCTGACCAAGGAGGGCAGCAGCAGCACCCAGTATGAATCCCGCAGGCCAAAGATGGTGGTGTTGACGATGTAGCTTGGGACCAGGCCGCCGGAGAACAGCATGGTGAAATAAGCGAAAAAAGTGAGCGCCTTGCGCGCCTTGAAGGTGTTGCGGGACACGGCATAGCCGTACATGGTCATCACAAACAGGGAGAGCACCGTGCCCACCACCGTCAGCACAAAGGTGTTGCGGTAGGAGATCACAATCTGGTGAAAGCTTTCCTCAAACAGCATTTTGTAGGCGTTTAAGCTCCACTGCGCGGGGAAGAAGCTGAACCCGTGCTGCCGGATGGCCGTTTCCGCGGTGAAGCTGGAAATATAAATCAGCAAAATGGGCAGCAGGCAGGACAGCGCGATGAACACCATGAACACATTGATGATGGCGTTGGCGCGCCAGCCCACTTCCAGCGGCCGATGCCGCCTTTTTGTGATGCGTTTGCTTGAATGCTTGATCATCGCCCCTCCTAAAACATCGCCAGATCCGGGTCAATGGCCCGGATGACGCGGTTGGTGCCCACCACCAACAGGAAGCCGGCCACCGACTGCACAAAGCCCACGGCGGCGGAGAGGGACACGTTGTTGGAGTTGCGCAGCGTATTGTAAGTAAACACATTGATGGTGTTGGTGACAGGATAGAGTTGGCCAGAGTTCATGGGCACCTGGTAAAACAAATCAAAATTGGTGGAGAACATGCCGCCCACCCGGATGATGGCCAAAACGACAATCATCGGCCGCAAAAAAGGCATGGTGATGTGCTTAATCTGCTGCCACTTGCTGGCGCCGTCAATCACCGCCGCCTCATAAAACTCATCCGAAATGCCGGTGATGGTGCCCAGGTAGATGATGCTGGAATAGCCGATATGCTTCCATAAATAGACGATGCTCAAGATCCAGGGCCAGTAGCGCGGCTCGGAATAAAAGACAATGGGCGCCATACCCCTGTCCTTTAAGAAATTGCCGATGATGCCGCTGTCCGCGCTCAAAACGGCAAAGACAATCACCGAAACCACCACATAGGACACAAAATGCGGCATGATGGTCAGCGTCTGGTACACCCGCGCCGCGCGCTTGGGGCGTACCTCATTAACCGCCAGCGCGAAGGCCAGGGGGCCCAGGATGCCGATGAACAAAAAAATGACATTATAAAACAGCGTGTTTCGCACCGTCAGCCAGAAGGTGGCGTTGCGGATCATAAATTCAAAGTTCTTAAGCCCTGCCCAGGGGCTGCCAAAAATGCCAAGCCTGGGCCTGAAGCTTTTAAAGGCCAGCACAATGCCCGCCATGGGCAAATAGGCAAAGCAGAGGAAAAGAATGATGCCGGGCAGCGTCATTAAAAACAGCGAGATATTCTCCCCCGCGCGCAGGGAAGACATCTGACGCTTTCGTTTGATGGCTGTGGTTTTGATAGAACTCAAACAAATCCTCCGTTCATATCCGCCTGCAGGTTGTATGGTGATACATCTTTTCCGGCAAATTATACCATGAACGGGGGATCCTTGTAAAACAGGCTGCCAGATTGGAACCCGTTATTACGCCCTTTTCCACTGGCAATACACAAAGAAAACAGCGCGCGCAGCGCTACAGATGCTTGATGATGAAGGTGGACAAGGCGGCGGTCGCGGCGGTGACCGCAGCGCCCCAGACCAGATCCACCACCGTCACCAGCACCGGCCAGCCCTTCAGCGTCGCCAGGTTGGTCAGGTCATAGGCGGCATACATGGCCAGGCCGAAGAAGGCCCCGCGCCACAGCGCCTGCCACACCTGCCCTGTTTTTACAGCCGGGTTGATCACAAAATACAGCAAGGCAATCACATAGATGAGGTAAAACATGCCGGCGGCCAGAAAATTCACCTTGTCCGCCATCATGCCGCCCAGCTGCGCCTTGTAAAAGCGCGAAGCAATCAGGCCCAGCCACAAGCCGTCCAACAGCAAAAAGACACCGGAGGTCACCAAAAACCGGATGATCACAAAACCGCCCCCTTTTTTCATTCGAAGGGCCATCACACAAACGGCCCCTTTGGGTGTAAGTAGGTATCCAAAACGTTCTGTTACCATTTTACCCAAAGGGGCTGATTCGT
>DUQZ01000049.1 GCA_012837525.1 Clostridiales bacterium
AACACCCGATGAATCGCGGCAATACCGCACAATACACCGCCTCTGATGACGAAAGGATCTGTCATGACCTCAGGCTCCGCTATTTATATTGTTGTTGACCGCGGCAAGGCCAACAAGCTGCTTAACCGCGCCCGGCAGGTGGGCGCCAAGCGCGGCACCATCTTTTTGGGGGAGGGCACCATGCCTTCGCCCATCCTGGACTTCTTTGGCATCAACCAGACGCAAAAGGAAGTGCTGCTCATCGCGGTGCCCGGCAGCGCGCATGAGGATGTGTACAGGATGCTCAAGCAGGAGTTTCAGCTGCACAAGCGCTACAAGGGCATCGCCTTCTCTGTCCCCTATGTGCAGTACACGCCGGAGGAGGGCGTGCACCAGGAGGCCAAGAACCGGGCGGAGAACGCGCCCTTTGTCTGCCTGATGACGGTGCTGGAAAAAGGCCTGGGCAGCGAATGCATGAAGGTGGCGCGCGAGGCCGGCGCCCGCGGCGGCACCATTGTGTCCGCCCACGGGGCGGGCGTGCCGCAGGATTTTTATTTCCCGCTGGTGATTGAGCCGCAAAAGGACCTGGTGATGATTGTCACCCCCCGGGCTTCCGCGCGGCGCATCCGCCACGCCATCTATGAGGGCATGCGGCTTGAGCGCAAGGGCGCTGGCATCATTTTTGCCCTGCCTGTCACCCGCACACTGGGCTTGTATGAGGAGCGCGCGCACAAGAAGGCGGTGGACAAATGAGCCTGCTGCGCCAGAAAGTGAGCGAGGTATCCCGCTCGCTGCTCCCCATCATCTCACTGGTGCTGTTTTTGGCCTTTGCCATCGTGAAGCCTGACAGCACCATCATCCTGCGGTTTTTGATGGGTTCCGTGCTGCTGCTCATCGGCCTGGCCATCTTCCTTTTGGGCGTGGACCTGGGCATTAACCCGATTGGTGATCACATGGCGGTGGAGGTGGCCACCTCCAAAACGCGCCTGAAGGTGGCGGGCATTGCCTTTTTGCTGGGCTTTTTGGTCACCGTGGCCGAGCCGGACCTGCTGATTTTAGGCAAACAGGTGCAGGACGCCTCCGGCGGCGGCATCAACGCGCACACCATGGTCTACCTGGTCTCTGCCGGGGTGGGCATGCTGATTATGTTTGGCACCTTCCGCCTGCTGCGCGGGCGCTCCTTCCCCCTGTTTATGGGGATTGCCTATTTTGGTATTTTTGTCTTAAGCCTGTTTGTGTCCGAGGAGTTTTTGGCCATCTCCTTTGATTCCTCCGGCGCTACCACCGGCGCGTTGACTACCCCTTTCATCCTGGCCCTCTCGGCCGGCCTGTCCCGCATCAAGGGCGGCGACAGGGGTGAGGAGGACGCCTTTGGCCTGGTTGGCGTGATGAGCGCGGGGCCCATGTACGCCCTGATGCTCATGAGCATCATCACCGGCCAGTCCAAAATCCAGGGTGAGGCCGTGGAGTTCGCCGTGCAGCAAGGCGGCGTCTTTGGCCCCCTGCTGCACCATTTGCCCAATGAGCTGATTGGCTCCCTCACGGCCCTCTTGCCGCTGGCGTCCTTCTTTTTCCTGCTCAACTTCCTGCATTTAAAAGCGCCGCGGCGGGAGATTGCCCGCATCGTCAAAGGCTTGATTTACACCCTGCTGGGGCTCACCCTGTTTTTGGCCGGCGTCTATTCCGGCTTTTTGGACATGGGCCAGCTGATTGGACGAGCCATTGCCGCGCACTCCTCCTGGCTGCTGCCGGTTACGGGCTTTTTTATCGGGATGATTGTGGTTTTGGTGGAGCCCGCTGTCATCGTGCTGGGCCAGCAGATTGAGCTCGCCACCGGCGGGCGCATCCCCGGACGCATCATCAAGATGACGCTGTCCATCGGTGTGGCGCTGGCGGTGATGCTGTCCATGCTGCGCATCATGATCCCCGCCTTAAAATTATGGCATTTTTTGCTGCCCGGGTTTGGGATTGCCGTCTTGCTGTCCTTCCGGGCGGATCCGGTTTTTGTGGGCATTGCCTATGACGCGGGCGGCGTGGCCTCCGGCCCGATGACCGCCACCTTTGTGCTGGCCTTTGCCCAGGGCGCGGCCCACATGGTGCCCGGCGCCAATGTGTTGGTGGATGCCTTTGGCGTCATCGCCATGGTGGCCATGGCGCCGGTCTTGTCGCTGATGATTGTGGGCGCCATCTTCCGCCACAAGGAGGCGGCCCACCCCAAGGAGGAGGCGAAGCACATGCTGCCCAAAACCCCCTTGCCTGAGGGCAAAATTGAGATGTATGACTGCGTGGTTGCCATCATCAACCGCGGCCTGGCCCAGCGCGCGGTGGAGCTGGCGCGGGAGGTGGGCGCGGGCGGCGCCACCATCCTGCACGGCCGTGGCTCCGGCACCAGCGACATGCGTCTGTTAAGTATGGACATCCAAAAGGAGAAGGAGATTATCTTCTGGCTCACCGATACCCGTGTGAGCGAGGCCATTGCCGCCCACCTGTATGAGCAGCTGGAGCTGGGCGGCGAGGGCGGCGGCACCGTGTTTATGATGCCCTCCGGCGCCTTTGGCATTGACATCCCCGTCACCATCGGCCAGCGCGTGGATGAGGAGGAGAAGGAGCACGCGCCCAAGGAGCCCACCACGGCGGAGGACCTGCTGCCAGCGGATGTCGCCACAGAGGACCTGGAGGACGAGGTGATTGATACTGAAGAGGAAGAAATGGAAGCGCAAGCTGCGGCAGAGGACATCATCACAGAAGACGCACTTGAACAGGAAATAGAAGAAGGGACAGAAGACGCCGACACAGCGGAAGAAACCAGGGAAACCCCGCCAAAGGCGGATTAAAGCGCTGTTTTGGCCATTAAAACCCTCATGACCGCGGTGATGAGGGTTTTTCAACGCGGTTCTAATCTGGCTTTAATACTTTCTACAGGGTGTATTCATGGTGCCGTTGTATCTTTGACATGAACACAAGGCCACCTGAGAAAAGAAAGGACGGACACCATGGAAAAATTCAACCTGGCAGAAACATTACGGCTCAAAGCCGGCATCACCTACGAAGCAGCCAAGGACGTGCTGGAGCGCACCAACTGGGACCTGATGGAGGCCATGATCATCCTGGAGCGCGAAGGCGCCATCAAAAACGGCCCGGCTACTGAGAAAACCCACAGCAAAACGAGTGCGCCTGAAGCCGCGCAGGACAGGCGCAAGGAAGAAAGGGACGAGAAAAAGATGGAGTACATCAAAAAGGGGGAGACCCTGCTTAAGCGGCTGGTCAACTGGGTGACGAAGATGGTAAAACTGGGCAACGTCAACCAGGTGGTCATGCGCAAGCATGAGAAGAAAATCCTGGAGATCCCCGTCACCGCGGCCGTGATCTTGATGATTGTCTTCAACGCCTTCTTCTGGTTTGCCTTCATCGTGAGCCTTCTGATGGGCTACACCTATCGCATCGTGACCGAAAAGGACCGCAAAAAGGACCAGGAGGACATCGAGGAAGCGGCCCGCGCCGCGGAGCAGATCAACCAGCATCATAGGGTGAACAGCTTCGGGGAAGCGTTGTAAGCGAATACTTACTGACATGATAAAAGCGCCGGGTTGGCGCTTTTTAGGTTTGTCTGAAGGTTTCGCATTCAATCTTAATGATATTTTGGCATGTAATTCCCGTGCCGCTCAATCATCTCATCCACCATCTTGATGATGTCATCAATGGACAATTCCGCAGCCGTATGCGGGTCCAGCATGGCAGCGTGATAGATGTGCTCCCGTTTGCGGGTGACAGCTGCCTCGATGGTAATTTGCTGTACGTTGATATTGGTCATGTTCATGGCGGCCAGCTGCACGGGCAACCTGCCTACGCGGCAGGGGGAAACCCCGGAGCCGTCCACCAGGCAAGGCACTTCCACGCAGGCATCAGCGGGCAGGTTTTCAATCAAGCCGCCGGTATTAAGCACATTGCCGCCAATTTTGTACGGCTCATTGGTGAGCATGGCTTCCATGATATGGCTGGCGTACTCGGCAGAGCGTTTGTGATCCATCACATCCTGGGAGAGGAGCTTGCGGCTTTCCTCGCCCCAGTTTTCAATCTGCAGGATGCAGCGTCTGGGGTATTCATCCAGCGGAATATTGAAGCGCTCAATCAATTCCGGATAGTTTGACTTGATATAAAAGGGGTTGTATTCCGCGTTGTGCTCGGAGGATTCTGTGCAGTAATAGCCCAGCTTATCAATATAGTCATAGCGCACCAAATCCTTGTGGTCCTTGTCGTGCAGGCTTTTTTCCTTCGCCCGCCGTTTAATTTCCGGGTAAAGGTCCCGCCCGTGCTTGTCCTTGATTTCAAGCAGCCAAGCCATGTGGTTGATGCCTGCAATCAACTCTTTATGGTGGGGCAAATGTTCTTCCATCCCCAGATCGCGCAGCAGATGATCCACACACACCTGCACACTGTGGCAGAGGCCCACTGTTTTAACGCCGGTATAGCGCAGCATGAAGCCGGTTAACATGGCCATGGGGTTGGTGTAGTTGAGCAGCCAGGCATCCGGGCACACTTCTTCCATGTCACGTGCGAAGCTTTCCATCACCGGTATGGTGCGCAGGGTACGCATGATGCCGCCAATGCCCAGTGTATCCGCGATGGTTTGGCGCAGGCCGTACTTCTTGGGCACCTCAAAATCTGTGATGGTGCAGGGGTCGTACCCGCCAATTTGTATGGCGTTGACAACAAAATCTGCCCCGCGCAGCGCGTCCTTACGGCTGTCTTCACCCAGATAACCTGTGATGTTGGCTTTCGCGTTCAGCCCCTTGTCAATGGCGCGGATGATCCGCTCACTTTCTGACAGCCGGGTGGCACTGACATCATACAAGGCGATGTCCAACCCGTCCTCAACGAGGGTTTTGGAAGCCATGCAGTCCCCCAGCACATTGCGCGAGAAGATGGTGCTGCCCGCACCCAGGAAGGTAATTTTCATATCAGGAAGATCTCCTTTTCTTAATGTACTTCAATCAACCCTTGACACTGCCCATGACCAGGCCGGTAGTGAAATATTTTTGTACAAAGGGGTAGATGATCAGCATAGGCAGCAGAGCCAAGAACAACTGGGCCGCGCGGCCGGTCTGCTCGTTCATGCGCGAGAGCAGGCTGTAATAGTCCGAGCCGGACTGGCGCAGCAACTCGCTGAAATTGGTAAGCAATGTTTGCAAATAGGTTTGCAGCGGGTAGTTCTTCGGGTCATGCATAAACAGCGCGCCGGTCAGCCAGTCGTTCCAGTGATAAACAAAGGAGAACAGGCCCACGGTTGCCAGCGCCGGCGTCAATACCGGTAAAATGACGTTGACCAGCGTGCGGATGATGCCTGCCCCGTCCACCATCGCGGCTTCCTCCAACTCATGGGGCAGTCCGCGCATAAAGTTCATCAGGATAATCATGTTATACACCGGCACAGAAAGCGGCAGCACCAGCGACCAAATGCTGTTGAGCAAGCCCAGTTGGTTAACCAGGATGTAATAGGGAATCAAGCCGCCGCCAAACAGGATGGTGAACACATAAAACACCATATAGTAATTGCGCGCGCCAAAGCGCTGGCGGCTTTTGGACAGCGGATAGGCTGTGGTAATCATCATAAACAGGTTAATGCTGACACCCAGCAGGCAGCGCAGGGCGCTGACCTGCAGCGCGCGCATGAACTTGCCGCCCTTGAGCGCGAACTCATACGCCATGGTGGTAAACTCAATCGGCCAGAAATAGACCTTTCCGGTGGACACTGCGACGGGTGAGCTGAAGGATACCGCCAGGGTATTGAGCAGCGGCAAAAAGCAGCTGAGGCTTACCAGGGTAATGAAAATATAGTTGAATACCCGGAAAATCTTCATCCCTCTTGTCATGTATTTCATCTTGCCGGCCTCCTAAAACACACGGTAATTCGCGAAGCGATACGCGATATACAGGGACAATGAAATCAAGGTACATGAAATGACGCTTTTAAACAGACCAACGGCTGTGCCAATCGCGTATTTCCCGTTTTGCAGGCCCAGGCGGTAGACAAAGGTATCGATGATATCTCCTGTCGGGAAGACAGCCGGGGAGTATAGGTTGAATACCTGGTCAAACCCTGCGTTGAGCACATTGCCCAGGGACAGGACCACCATCAGTATAATGATGGGGTAGAGCATCGGAATGGTGACATAGCGCGTCTGTTTCCACCGCCCTGCCCCGTCAATCACAGCGGCCTCATACAGCTCTGGATCAATCGAGGTGATGGACGCCAGATACACAACGGTTCCAAAGCCGAATGTTTTCCATACATCGGTGATGATGATCGTCCAGGGGAAAATGCTGCGGTTGGAGATAAATTGAATGGGACGTCCGCCCATCGCCTTGATCAGCGCGTTGATCATGCCGTCGGTTGCCAGCAGGTTGAGCAGGATGCCCGCCATGATGACCCATGATATAAAGTTGGGGATGTAGACAATGGTTTGATAGATGCGCTTGGCGCTTGTCAGCCTGATCTCATTGAGCATCAAGGCGAAACTGACAGAAGCCAGCGTTTGCAGCACAATTTTGAACAAGGAAATATAAAAGGTGTTGTAAATCGAGCGCAAAAACTGAGGTGTGGAGAAGATCAGTTTAAAGTTATCCAGCCCTACCCACGGCGATCCGATGAAGCCAAGGCCTGGGTTGTAGTCCTGAAAGGCCATGATGATGCCATAGATCGGCAGGTAGGAAAAAATAAAGGTGAGTATCACACCCGGCAGGAGCAGCGCGTGATACGGCCATTCATACCGCAAGCGTTTGATCATGGCGTTCCTCCTAAAAAGACAGGGATTTCTAAAAGAAGGGCTCAGCGGCGGCGGACGCCGCTGAGCCAGGGGTATGCGTTTGAAGTATTATTGGCCGCCGTATTGGGCGTTGATGGCGTCTTCCATGATCTGGCCGCCCTGGGCATACCAGTTGGCCAAGACGGTGTCGTAGTACTCAACCGGCTGCACGCCCATGATGATTTCCATCACGCCGTTGAGCAGCACGTCAATGGTGTTGACGGTCTTGTCAAACTCCTCCGGTGGCGGACCCCACACGTCGGTGCGTTTCAGGAAGTCGTTGTCAATCAGGAATTTGCTGTTGTAATAGGCACAGCCATCAAAGCCCTGCTGCAGATACGCGCCCAGGCCGCCGGGGTTTTTATCCTGAATCCAGCTGATGGAGTCGCCATATTTTTTCTGCATGCCGGCGGTGAACAGATCCTGTGTTTCGCCGGTCTTGAGGGCATGGAGCACATGCTCAAACTGGATCATGTCGGCCATGGGGTCAATGATTTCAACAGAACCAGGCGCATGCTCGCGCTGTCCGTCGGTGTAGCCCTTAAACTCTTCCTCGGTCAATTTGGTGGTGGGGTCGAACATGATATGGTCGGTGAAGCTGAGCAGCTTCATCACTGCCGCGGGGTTGGTGCAGGTCTTGGCAACCACGATGACGCGGTTGTTGGGGAAGCCGATCTGCCCCAGCACCTGGGAGCCGTCCTCTGTCGGGAAGGGGAAGGGGATCATATAGGCGTTGTCACTGCCCTGCGCGCCAACCAGGTTGGGCCCGACGTGCCAGCCCTGCCACTGGTAGTGCGGCTGCATGCCAGCCTTGCCGTTGACCAGGTCCTGGGTCATCTTGTTGACGTCAAAATTGGCGAAGTCAGGGCTGATGATGCCTTCCTCGTACCACTTGGCCCAATAGGTGAGCGCCTTCTTAAATTCTGGATGCGCGATGCCCGCTTTTATGCGGCCGGTATCGTCCTTGTACCAGAAATACTGCGCGTTGGCATTGGCCGGGTTGCCGAGGTAGACGCCAAACATGGGACCGGTCATGAAGAGGTTTTCCAGCTTGTTCTCAATGGCCAGGCCATAGCCGCCGTATTTTTCCATGAACAGTTTGGCCAGGTTTTCAAAGTCCTCAATGGTTTTCAGCTCCGGAGAGCCCGCGTCCTCGTACCAATCCTTGCGAATCCACAGGTCCTTGGGCTGGTCGATGATGCCGTAATAATACTCCGGAATACCATAGATACGGCCATTCACCGTGCTTTGCTTGATGGTGTCCGGATCTGTCTTTTCATAATCGCGAATACGCTGGGAAAGGTTCTCGTTATAATAATCGGTGAGATCCAACAGCAGATCCGCCTGCACCAGCTGACGGAACTGCACATAGTTGACCTTGAACACATCCGGCAGGTTCCCTGTCGCGATGGTCATATTCAATTTGGTGTCATACTGCGTGTTGCCGTCGTCCACCCACTCGTGGGTGACTTCAATCCCCAGCTGATCCAGCCAGGCACGGGTCCAGGGGTTGTTGGTGTGCGAGTCACCGTCCTCAAACACCAGGTCCGCGCCGGCGCCCTTAACGGTGGTGATGTTTACAACCGTCGGATACGGGGTCTTCCAGTCACCTTCGGGGATCGGCTGCGCTTCACGCGTGCCGATGGTCTGTGCGAATGCGGCTGTTAGGGGCATGATGGACAGCACCAAAAGCATCGCAAGAAGAGTTCTGAGCAATTTCTTCATCCTTGAAACCTCCATTTATTATTGCCGGGATATTTAGGCTGATTGTATCCCATCCATGACATCCTGTCAAGCGCGCGCGTGTTTTTATGTTGGTTTACAATGTATGGGTTGGGTTTGCTTAAAAGGGTGCCTTGTGCTATTCTTTTACTGGATTTGGGCGGGGATTCGCCTGATACAACAAGATTTGCGGAGGGAATAAACATGAAGTTTAAAGTCGCCTTTATTGGCGCGGGCAGCCTGGGGTTTACCCGCGCTTTGCTGACAGATATTCTGTCTGTGCCGGAGTTTCAAAACATCGAGGTTGCCTTTACTGATATCAACCAGCAAAACCTGGATATGGTAACCCAACTGTGCCAGCGGGATATTGATGAAAACGGTCTTGATATTAAGATTTTCGCGACAACAAACCGCCGTGAGGCATTGAAAGATGCGAAATATGTCATCAACAGTGTGCGCATCGGCGGGTTGGAAGCCTTTGCCACAGATGTCAACATTCCCCTGAAGTATGGCGTGGATCAGTGTGTGGGCGATACCCTGTGTGTGGGCGGCATTATGTACGGGCAACGCGTCATTGCGGCCATGATGGACTTCTGCAAGGACATGCGGGAGGTTTGCGCGCCGGATGTGCTGCATCTGAACTACTCCAACCCCAACGCGATGGTAACCTGGGCGTGTAATACGGCGGGCGGCGTCAACACCATTGGCTTGTGCCACGGTGTTCAGCATGGACATGAGCAGATTGCCAAGGCCTTGGGATACACCCAGGACGAGGTGGATATCATCTGCGCGGGCATCAACCATCAAACCTGGTATATCTCTGTCAAGCACAAGGGCGAGTGTCTGCTTGACAAGATCCTGCCCGCGTTTGAGCAGGATGAGTATCTTTCCCGTACAGAAAAGGTGCGCATTGATATCCTGCGCCGTTTTGGCTACTACTCTACCGAGTCAAACGGCCATCTGAGCGAATACCTGGCCTGGTACCGCAAGCGCCCGGAAGAATTGATGCAGTGGATTGATATCCAGCAGGATTCTTGGATCAGTTGGATTCACGGGGAAACGGCAGGGTATCTGCGCGTATGCACTGAAGGGCGCAACTGGTTTGAGGTGGATTTCCCCAACTGGCTTAAGGAGCCGGCTAAAAAATATGACGGCAGCGCGCGCGGAAGTGAGCATGGATCCTACATCATTGAAGGCTTGGAGACAGGGCGCACCTACCGCGGGCATTTCAATGTCATCAACCAGGGCGCCATCAGCAATCTGCCGGATGATTGTGTTGTGGAAGTGCCAGGCTATGTCAACTTCAACGGCGTACAGATCCCACAGGTTGGCGATTTGCCGCTGGGCTGCGCCGCCATCTGCATGCAGTCCATCAATGTGCAGCGCATGGCGGTTCAGGCCGCACTGACGGGTGATGTGACCTTGCTGAAGCAGGCTGTGCTGCTGGATCCCTTAACCGGGGCTGTCTGCAACCCGCCGGAAGTGTGGCAGATGGTGGATGAGATGCTCATCGCGCAGGAACAGTGGCTGCCCCAGTATCAGGATGCCATCGCGGAGGCGAAGGCGCGCTTTGAAAAAGGTGACCTGCTGCCAACAAAAGAAGATTACCAGGGTGCGGCCCGCCTGCATGTGAAAACGGTGGATGAAATGAGTGTGGATAAAGAAAAGGCCCGCGCTATGTCCGGCGCTGCTGCGAAGGAAAATATCGAGGACTGATTCAAGTTTTTTAAAAAAGTCATGCTGCTCATTTGCGGCATGGCTTTTTGAGTGGAATTTTTGATGGATCAATCAAACACCATCGTCTGAAAATAATCCTCCGGCGTTTCGGCGCGGCGGATCAGTTTGAATTCGCCGTCTGTGGTATACAGCACCTCCGCGCTGCGCAGGCGGCCGTTGTACTGGTAGCCCATCGCGTGGGCATGCGCGCCCGCGTCGTGGAGCAGGAGGATGTCGCCGATGTCGATCTGCGGCAGGCTGCGCTGGATGGCGAATTTGTCGTTGTTTTCACACAGTGCGCCGGTGACGTCATAGACCCTGTCATGCGGCGCGTTCCGCTTGCCCACTACGCTGATGTGGTGGTAGGCGCCATACATCGCGGGGCGTATTAAATCCGCCGCGCTGGCGTCCAGGCCCACATAGTCCCGCCAGATGGCTTTTTTGTGGATGGCGCGCGCCACCAGCCAGCCAGAAGGCCCGGTGATGTAGCGGCCCAGCTCCGTCACCAGGCGGACATCATCCCGCCCGGTGAAGACGCGCTCATATTCCTGTATGATGCCGGATGAAATCGCCGCCAGATCCGCCGGCTTGTCCTCCGGCCGGTAAGGGATGCCGATGCCGCCGGACAGGTTGATGAGGGCGAGCTTGAGCCCGGATTGCTTTTCCAGCCCCGCGCCCAGTTCGAACAGATAGCGCGCGTTGTTGATGTAGTAGCTGATGTCCAGGGCGTTGCTGTCCGTCATCGCGTGCAAGCCAAAGGCAGTAGCCCCGTGGGCTTTTAACTGCTCCAGGGCGGGTAGCAGTTGGGTGGGCAGCATGCCAAACTTGGCATCCAGTGAGCTGCCCATTACGCTTTTTCGCTGCGCGCCGAATTTGCCGGGGTTGACACGCAGGCAGATCATGTCCGGCACGCCGCCATGGTCGATTAAGCGGTCCACATCGCTGATGTCATCCAGGTTGATGGTGGCGTCCAGTTCCTGGGCGAAGCGCAGTTCCTCCGCCGGCATCGCGTTGGCGGAGAACATGATGTCAGCCCCCTTGGCGCCGACCTTCTGCGCCAGCAGCAGCTCCGTCATGGAGGAGCAGTCCAGGCCGCAGCCCTCATCCAGCATCAGTTTTAAAATGGCCGGTGTGGGCAGGGCTTTGACCGCGTAGTACTGGTGAAAGCCCTTGTTCCAGGCAAAGGCCGCCTGCACCGCCTGCGCTGCCTGCCGGATGCCGCGCTCATCATACAGATAAAACGGGGTAGGAAAGCGGCGCGCGGCCGCCTCAAAGATGTCGTCGCTAAGTGTATAGTTTGGCACAGAACCCTCCATTCCGACGCCCTGGCGGGCATCGCGCCAAAAGTATACCCCGGTTGCATACTGTATACAAGCGGGGCAGGGTGGAAAAACAAAGGCAATACCAGCAGGATGCCGGCGGGAAGGTGGGTTTACTTCAGCGTCAGGCGTGTGGGCTGGCTGTCTTTTGTCAGCGTGAAGGCCGCGGTTTTGCCCTGATGGCTGATCTCATAATCCCCGCGGAAGCCGGTCAGTTCCACCTGGCCCTCTTCATTGGTGCGCAGCGTTGTATCCGTGTGCCATTCCTGGTTGATGAGGGTGTTGAGCCGGTCGTAGGCGGGCTTTTTGGAGTTGTCCGCGCGCAAAAGGCCGGAGGGCGCGCCCAACCATTTGCCGTCCACCGCGTCCCACACGGTGATGGCTTCCACCTGCGGGTGGGCGAAGAGCAGGCTGTACATTTCCTCCACCTCGGCCAGTTGGCGGGCCTCGCCTTCGGGGGTGGTGGGCCACTCGTCCACCTGCCAGTCGTTCAAGTCCACGATGTGCTTTGGCATCAAATCGCCCGAGATGAGCGTGTTTTCAGTAAAGTGCAGGGGCAGGTTGAAGCGGGAGAAGCGGCGCAGCACGTCCTCCACCTTCTCGCGGCCCCAATAGCCTTGGTGTTGGTGGGACTGCAGGCCGATCACATCAATCTGGATGCCCGCTTCCAGGCAGTCCTCAATCAATTGCTCATACCGGGCGGACATGTCAAAATCGTTCAGCAGCAGGGTGGCGCCCGGGTTGGCGGCGCGGGCTTCCTCAAACACGGCCTTCACAATGCCCACGCGGCCCAGCTCCTTGGCCAGGCGGGTGACCGCGTTGTCGTATTTGTCAAACACGGGCATGATGACCACCTCGTTGATGACATCCCAGCTGTCAATGAGGCCCTTGAAATCCGTCACGTCGCGCGTGATGCGCGCCAGCTGCTTTTGAAGGATGGTCTGGTTGTCGTACTTCATCAGCCAGGGCGCGCACACAGTGTGCCAGCACAGGGGATGGCCCTTGGTTTTCACGCCGCGTGCTTGCAGCCACTCTGCGCCCTTTTTGGTGACCTCGGTTTGCGGGTGACCTTCCTCGGGCTCAAAGCGGCCCCAGTAAAAGGGCAGGGTGCCGTAGTTGAAGATGGCCAGCATCTTGTTGAGGCGGTCATCCAGAAACTGCTGTTCCTCCTGCGTGATGCCTTCGCGGGAGCGTTCCACCGCGTCAAAGGCGCCAAAGCCAAAGAGGAACTCGTGCTTGGTTTGTTTGATGTCAAGATCCTGGTTTTTGAGCGGCTGGCCGGATGGATCCAGCAGGGTGAGGCGGACGGTTGATTTTCTGTGTTCGTAATTCATGGATGTTCCTTTATTCGTTATCCTTTGACACTGCCGATGCTGAGGCCCACTACAAAGTATTTTTGCAGGAAGGGGTACACCAGCATGATGGGCAGGGCGGATATGACAGTGATGGCCGCGCGGATGGTAATGGGGGTAGAGGTCGGCTTGGCCGACAGCGCGGTGGTGGAGGACATGGCGGCGTTGGTGCTGGCCTGGGTGGTGGCCAGCTTCATCTTGAGCAGGTACTGCAGCGAGTGCAGCTTGGGCTTGCCCGCGTTGTACAGATGCGTGTCAAACCAGGAGTTCCAGGCGCCCACCGCTACAAACAGGGCCACTGTTGCCAACACGGGTAGGCACAGGGGCGCGATAATCTGCCAGAAGATGCGGATTTCGCCCGCGCCGTCAATGCGCGCGGATTCCACCAGGGCGTCGGGCAAATTGAGGATATAGGTCCGGATGACAATCATGTTGAAGCAGCTGAGCATGGTGGGGATGATGTACACCCAAAAGCTTTTGCCCAGGCCCAGCGTGCGCGAAATGAGCAGGTAGTTGGGGATGAGTCCCGCGTTGACGTACATGGTCAGCACAAAGATGGTGGTGATGAACTTGCGCAGGATAAATTCTCGGCGCGAGAGGGTGTAGGCCAGCATGGAGGTTAAGACCAGGTTGAGCACGGTTTGAATGGCCGTTCTTGACACGGAGATCAAAAAGGCATTGAACACGTACTCGTCCGACATCACGCCGCGGTAGCTTTCCAGGGAGAAGACGCGCGGCCAGACATGGATGCCGCCGCGCAGGGCGTCTGTGCCATCGTTAAAGGAGATGGCAATGGTGTTGAGCACCGGGTAGAGGGTGACTACAATCAAGGCCAGCATGAACAGGGTGTTGGCGGTGTGGAAGGCCATGTTCCAGTAGTGGGTTTTGCGTCCGACGCTGCGGCCGGTTTTACGGATTTCCATCTGACACCTCCTACAGCAAGGTCGGCTCGTCCAGCCGCTTGGCGATGCGGTTGGCGGAGAACAGCAGGATGATGGCGACCACGCTCTTGAAGATGCCCGCCGCCGTCGCGCGGCCGTACTGGCCCTTGGAAATGCCGTACTTGAGCACAAAGATATCGATGGTCTGCGACCAATCCATCAGAAGGTTCTGGCCCATCAGGTAGGGGATGTCAAAGATGCCCTCGCCTGTGCCGCCGATGAGCATGCCGATGTTCATCACGAGCAGCACCACAAAGGTGGATTTGATGCCCGGCAGCGTGATGTGCCAGATGCGCCGGATGCGGCCGGCGCCGTCCATCTCCGCCGCCTCATACAGGGCCGGGTCGATGGAGCTCATCGCGGAGAGGTAGATGATGCTGTTCCAGCCGGACTCCTTCCAGACGTGAATTAAGCCCACCAGCCACCAGAAATACCGCCCCTCGCCCAAAAAGAAGAGGGGGCTTTGGATGACGCCCAGGCTTAACAGCACCTGGTTGACGATGCCGTCGGTGGCGAACATGTTTTGCGCCAGGCCGACCACGATGACCCAGGAGAGGAAGTGCGGCAGGTAGGTGACCGTCTGCACCGTGCGCTTGAACTTGCGCACTGTCATCTCGTTGAGCAGCACGGCCAGCGTGATGGCGGAGACAGTGTTGAACACCAGGGTGATGATGCTCATCATCAGGGTGTTGCGGATGGCCAGCATGAACTCGCTTCTGGAAAACAGCCACTGAAAGTTCTTCAGCCCCACCCAGGTGTTTTCAAACATGGGTTTGGCCGGTTTGTAATCCATAAACGCGGTCAGCCAGCCCCAGAGCGGCGCGTAGCTGAACAGCAGGATATACAGTAGCATCGGCACGCTCATCACCAGCAGTTGGCGCTGCTGCCACAGCCGATGGCCCAGGCTCATTTGTCTTGGTTTTAATTGTCTTGTACTAATATCACTCACCGCCCCTGTTATTACATATCTGCTTTCTATCTCTGGGTTGTCCTATACCAGACGAGTGCGTTAATGCGCAGATGGGCAGAGGATTTTTGATGGCTCCGCTAAGCCGAAGGAAGGAGGCGTAGCCGCAGTCCTACGCCGACTGAGAGAGGCAACGCGGAGACGCGAAAGGACCTGCCCATCAAAGCATTAACAAGTGAGTCTGGTATAAAATAAAAAGCCAGCCGCAGGCAGTCTGCGGCTGGCCAGAATGGGTTATGAAAGTTTTTCGTTGAGCTCCAGGATGATCTTCTGCATGAACTCTTCGTATTCCTGCACGCCGGCGTTATCCAGCTCCACCACAAAGGCGTCCCAGACGGCGTCAAACTCGCCGGGGGCGGCCATGATGGCGCGGGGCAGGTCGCGGGCCTGGATGTCGGTCATATGGGTGTTGATGTCCTGAATGTCCGGGAAGGGGTTCAGGTCGATCTGCCAGGCGGCGTAGTAGGGCTGGTTCGGGGGCGCGGGGTTAAAGAACTCCGCGGGGGTTTTCATGTTGTACTTGGACAGGAATTCCTTGTCGTAGTCCGACATCAGATCAAAGTAGAGTTCCGGCTGCAGGCCCGGATCCCAGCTGTTGCCGTTGTCCATGGTGCCTTCCTTCTTGGGGGCGTTGTAGAAGAACTGCTTGGCCTTGTTGGCGTTGACCCAGACCGCGTTTTCCGCGTTGGATTTTTGCTCATCCGTACGCAGGAAGCGGCCGTTCTCCACATAATAGTCCTCGCCCTCAATGCCCCAGTGGAAGAGGATCTGCCAGTCGTCATCCAGCATGCGCTCAAACATGTTGACCAGGCGCTCGGGGTACTCGCAGTTGACGGAGATGCCAAAGCCGCGGTTTACGTTGATGATGGGCTGGTCCAGATACTGCTCCTTGGTGGACTCGTCATACACCAGGGGCAGGCCAATGTAGGTGTCCTCAAACTTCTTCTGGGCGTTTAGGGAGTCCGTCGCGTTTTGGAAGTTCCAGTACTGGTCAAACATGCCCAGCACACGGCCGGAGGACAGCTTGGCCAGGTATTGGTCAAAGTTCTGTACCAGGGTGTCCTGGTCAATCAGGCCTTTGTGGAAAACCTCGTTCAGCTTTTGGTAATAGGGCTTGGCATAGGGCTTGTTGTGGAAGACGTCC
>DUQZ01000050.1 GCA_012837525.1 Clostridiales bacterium
CCGGCCGCATCGCCATTTACTATGGCTGCGCGGATACCGTGACCGGCCTTTGCTTTACCACGGTGGATGAGGTGCTTGATTACATCAAAGCCCACCCCATGAAATAAATGATTTTAATCGACGCGCATGCGGACACCCTGCATAAAATGGCGACTGGCTCACCAGGCATGTATGACCTGAGCCTGGACCGCCTGCATCAGGGCGGGGTGTCCCTGCAGGTGATGGCGATGTTTGTTGGGGAAAGCAATGACCCTGATGCCATCAAGGCACTGTTTGACAGGATGTTTCAAGCCGCGGAACAACTGAAGGCCCAGGGCTGGATCCAGGCCATGGATCCCCGCGAAGCTGACGCAGACACCCCGCGCTTCATGCTGTCGGTGGAGGGTTGCGAGCCATTTGAGCCCGGGCTGCACATCATTGATGACTACCGCAAACAAGGCGTGCGCATGGCTGCCATCACCTGGAACTATGAAAACGCGCTGGGTACGCCCGCATGTATCAACCAGGATGAAGGGTTAAAGCCCTATGGCATCAAGGCCGCCAGGCACATGCAAAGCCTGGGAATGGCCGTTGACGTGTCCCACCTGAACATCCCCGGCTTTTATGATGTCCTGCACAAAACGGACGCGCCGCCCTTGGCCAGCCATTCCTGCTGCCGCGCCCTGTGCGACCATCCGCGCAACCTGACGGATCAGCAGTTAAAGGACCTGTTTGCAGTTGGCGGGTATGTGGGCGTCAACTTCTATCCTCACTTTTTAGTTGAAGGTGGGAAGGACTGCACCATAGATACCCTGATTGATCACATCGACCACATGCACCAGTTGGGCGGCGCGGGCAAGCTGGGCTTTGGCAGCGATTTTGACGGCATCGATAAAAAACCAGAAGGCCTGGATAACCCGGCAGATTTCCCTAAACTGCTTGAAGGGCTACGCCGGCGCGGGTACACCCAGGCGGATGTGGAAGCCATCGCCGGGCTGAATTTCCTGGCGTATTACGGACGGATCTCATAAAAACCATTCAACATGTAAAAGGCGGCATTGAGTGAGTCAACGCCGCCTTTTTAGTATCTCTCTACCGATTATTCAGACGACAGCACCGCGCGCGCGTGGGCCAGCGCGGCATTCATCGCGACGGGAACGGGCAGGGCATCCAGTTGCGCAAGGTCCGCCCAGATGCCGTGTTCAACTGGTTCACAAGTTGGGGTACGGGCCAGGTAGATGGTCATGTTCCATACCTGATGGGTGAAGATGTGGCGCGCAGTGCCCACAACATGTATATCAAGGATATCCTTCGCGTATTTTTTCACGGCTTTTCGGGCTGCCTCCAGGCCGTCCTCCCCCTCACTGAGCGCGAAAAGGTACATACCCCTCAGCAAGGCCTTCTCCCGCCGCAACAGCAGCACCTTGCGGCCGCACAGCAAGATTATCACGCTGACTGGAATCTGTTTGGGCGGCTTCTTGGCTTTCATGACGGGCAGGGCTGCGGGATCGGCGGATTGGTAGGCTTCACATTCCGTCTGCAAGGGGCATCTGGCGCAGTCGGGCGTGCCGGGCAGGCAGATGGTCGCGCCCAGGTCCATGAGTGCCTGGTTCATATCCCCCGCGCGAGTTTGCGGCATCAGCGACAAGCCCAGGTCATACAAATCCTTCTTTGCCTTGGCGGTGCCGGTATCCTGCTCATACAAAAACAGGCGGCTGATGACGCGGTACAGGTTGCCATCCATGGCGGGGATGGGCTCATCATAAGCGATGGAAGCGATAGCGGCCGCGGCGTAGGGACCCACCCCGGGCAGTGCCTGCAAGCCCTGGGCGGTGCGCGGAAAAACGCCATCATGCTCATGGGCAACAATACCAGCCGTCCTGTGCAGGTTGCGCGCCCTGGTGTAATACCCCAGGCCTTCCCAGGCTTTAAGCACTGATTCCACCGGCGCGTTCGCCAGCGAATGCACATCCGGGAACTGCTTTAGAAAGCGCTCATAATACGGGCCCACCGTCTCTGTGCGCGTCTGCTGCAGCATGATCTCGCTCAGCCAGATGCGGTAGGGGTCCTTGGTGCCGCGGAAAGGAAAGACGCGCTGGTGCGCGTCATACCAGGCCAGCAGTTTGCGGGTGATGACCTTGGGTTTATCGCTCACTTTTGGCCTTTTTTGTCATTTGATGAAGCATCTTGAAACGCTCATACTCATCCAGCAGCTCTGCCTGCAGCGCCATGGAGTTCCACTGGCTGTTCTTTTCTGTCAGCATGGCTTTAAGCGGCACCGGCGGCATGCCCCGCTCGCGGAAGCCATCCAGAAACTTGGTGAGCAAGCCTTTTTCAAAAAAGGCCATCAGCATCATCTCTCCCTCAAAACCGTCGCCTTGATAGGCCTCCGTCGTGGGTTCCGCCAGGCCGCAAAGGGCGCCAATCTTCTGCAAATATGCCTCCCTGGGCACCAGGAAGGGCTGAATGTTGAGGCTTTCCGCCAGCGCGCGCACCTGGTCCGCGCGCTCGCCTTCCATGTTGTAACAAAGAACCATCGCTTGATTCATGGGTTTGTTCCTTTCAGGTTTGTAGCCTTCCTATCATACCACATATTTAGCGCTTGGATTGGTTGACATTTTCTGCATTCTGTGTTTATAATGTCAAAGCCAAAGGGGCATGGTGTAATGGTAACACGTGGGTCTCCAAAACCTTTGTTGAGGGTTCGAGTCCTTCTGCCCCTGCCAGCAAGAGCCCTTGAAATCATGGAGGTTTCAGGGGTTTTTCTTTTGAGAATCGATTGAATACCCTTTAAAAACCCCTTTTGAATGCTGGTGCAGGTTTGAAAAAAACATCCCGAATCATCTCTTTTCACAGGTGTTATAATGGGCGTAACAAAGCGAAGGAGGCGCAGATGGACACACGCATCCTGGTGGTGGAGGACGACCCGGCCATTCTGGACATCATCCAGACGGGGCTGTCGGTGGCTGGTTACGAAGTGCTGACGGCGGAGGACGGGCAGGCGGCGTTGGAGCTGATAGAGGCAGAGCCTGTCGACCTAGCGCTGCTGGACATCATGCTGCCCTTTGTGGATGGTTTTGAGTTGATAGAGCCGCTGAAGGCGCGGGGCACGCCGGTCATCTATCTCTCCGCCAAGGGCGATACCAAGAGCAAGGTGC
The DNA here is from genome assembly GCA_012837525.1 of Clostridiales bacterium. Lineage (GTDB taxonomy): Bacteria > Bacillota > Clostridia > Christensenellales > Aristaeellaceae > UBA6115. Next base: position 3,138 of record DUQZ01000050.1, read on the forward strand.
ACGGCCTGAAGCTGGGCGCGGAGGATTACCTGGTCAAGCCCTTTGACATGCTGGAGTTGCTGGTGCGTGTTGAAAAGGTGCTGGCTCGGCAGCAGCCCCGCGCCCAGGAGCTTCTGCTGGAGGACATCCGGGTGGACCTGGAGGGACGGCAGGTGTTCAAGGCCGGAACGGCAGTCACCTTAAAACCCATGGAGTTTGACCTGCTTTGCGCCTTCATCCGCCACCCGGGCGTGGTGCTGACCCGGGAAACCCTGCTGCGACGGGTCTGGGGCGATGAATTCTTCGGCGAGACCCGTACGGTGGACGTCCATGTGGCGCGGCTTCGGCAAAAGCTGGGGCTGGAGCACCGCATCACCACTGTTTACAAAGTTGGCTACCGGCTGGAGGAATCACCGTGAAGCTGTGGCAACGGCAGACCTTCTGGGCCCTCATGGTCATTTTGCTGTCCATCAGCCTGACCCTGGCCCTTTTTGTGAGAAGGGAGGCAGGCCGGCAGCTGCAAAATGCCATGACGGAGGGCGAGCAGCGCTTTTCTGCCTTTTTATCCCATCTGCAGGCCTTTGAGCGTGAGGGCGGTGCGCAGCTTGGCATGGACAGCACCCGTAGGGCCATGACCCAGTACGGCTTTGCCACCTATGCCAGGCTACTGCAAGGCGCGGGCAGCAGCTATTCCCTGGTTCAGAATGGGGAGTATCTCTACCATCTGGGTCAGGTGGATGTGGCGGCCCTGCTGCCGCCGGTAACGCGCATGATCAGCCAATCGGGCATCAGGATGGCGGACGGACGGCCCTTTCTCATCCTCTCCCGCTCCCTGATGCAGTATGAGCGGGACTACGTGGCCTACCACGCCCAGGACATCAGCGGGGTGATGGACAACATCCATTCCCTGGTGCGCTCGGCCCAGCTGGCGCTGCTGGCGGTGGCTGCCCTGTGCGGGCTGCTGCTTCCCCTGCTGCTGCGCCGTTCCCTTTCCCCCCTGCGCCGCCTGCAGCATGCCAGCGAGCGCATCGCCGCTGGGGATTTAAGCTTGCGTTCGGGCATCACCACCCCGGACGAGGTGGGCGCCCTGTCCCAGGCCTTTGATCAGATGGCGGACACGGTGTCCGACAAAATCGAAACCCTCACCGACACCACCCACCGACAGGAGCTGATGCTGGGTGCCCTCTCCCATGACATGAAAACCCCCATCGCCGCCATCACCGGTTATGCGGGGCAGCTGCTGCGGGGGCAGGTCAGTGAAGAACAGCGCCTGTCCGCAGCTCACGGCATCCAGGAGGCCGCGCTGCGCAGTGAGCGGCTGTCGCAGCGGATGATGCAGCTGCTTTCCCTCACGTCGGAGCCGCTGAACATGCGCACCTTCTCCGCAAAGCACCTGCTGGCAGAGGCGGAAAAAGCCATGCGGCCCCAGGCCAAGGCCGCCGGGGTAGTGATTGATGCTGCCTGTGAATCCGATACCATTTACGGTGAGCCAGAGTTGCTGCTTTTCCTGCTTTCCAACCTGCTGGACAACGCCATCAAGGCCTCACAGCCCGGACAGATCGTCACCTTGCGGGCAAGCGAAAGCGCGGACGGCGTCACCCTGATGGTGTCAGACGCGGGGCATGGCACTGGATGAAAGCCCGGAGCCTGACTACCACAGCCATCGCGACACGGATGCGGGTACTAACCATCTCATCATGATTGCAAGCAAGCGTATGTACAAAAAATCGCTTGCAGAAAAGAATATC
>DUQZ01000051.1 GCA_012837525.1 Clostridiales bacterium
CGCATCAAAAAAGAAGTTGTCTGATTTGTACGGGCAACTTCTTTTGATTTATGGGGATTACTCTCCATCCTCCAGCCGCATCAGTCGGGCCTTGCCGTCCAGCTCCTCCGCCAGCTGGCGCGCGCTGAGCTGGCCTTTTAAGTAGCGCTGGATGGTGTTGTGGATGCCCTCGCCGCCCGGTTCACCGTAGCTGGTGAAAGGGTTGACCGGGGCAAAGGACAGATAGGGCGCGACCTCCTGCTGGTAGTGGGCCAGGTCGCTCTGCGTGACGGCGTATTGTTGAAACGCTTGCTGCTCCAAAAACCTTGCCTGGTGGGCGGCCAGCGCGTCCTTCGCCGCGCGCGCCTCCTGGCTGCCCTCTTTGGCCTTGTTAAGGGCCTGCTTGAGCCTGGCTTCCTCCTGCTGCTGTTCCAAAAGCCAGGTCTGGTAGCCCTTTTGCTCCACCGGCTCCGTCCAGTCGGTGTACAGCCCGGCCCGGTACCAGTCATCCCCATGGTTTGCCGCCATGCGCAGGTAGTCCATCGCCATCCGGGGCTCCTTGGTGGTGGCGGACACGATGTACACAAACATCCGCGCGGGCTGAATTTTTGGGCCGCCCTCCTTGATGGACAGCGTCAGCACATTGTCCTTCATCGCCGGGCCGTCAAAACTCATCAAAACGGGCATGCCGCTATTCTCCGGGTATTTGGGCAGGGGCAGCCGGTCAATCTGCTCCAGGGCTTCCACAAAGATGGGATCCTTGAAGTGCAACTCCTGCCCGGTTTTATAGCAATGGTGCATGTAGTGAGTAATCAGGCGATCCTTCAGCATGGTTTGTGTGTTGCTCACAGGAAAAGGCATCATGTCCTGGCCGCGCGACACCTCCCGCCAGTTCATCAAGAATTCAACCATGCTCTCAAAGCTTTGGGGCAGGTCGCTTGGCTGTAAACCCAAGGCGTCCATGCTGTTAGGGAAGTACTGCACACTGTGCAAACCATTCACCCGGGCGGGCAGGCCGTAGAGTTTGCCGTCCACCAGCACCTGGTCGCGGATGGCGGGGTGCATGCGCTGTACCGCCGCAAGCAGCTCCTCATCCCCGCTGAGGTCCAGGCAATAGCCCTTTTTGATGAGGGACTTCAGGTCATACACCTGGGTATTGATGACCATGATGTCGTATTGCAGCATCCCGGTCTGGATGCGCTGCCCCAACTCCCCTGTGGTGAGCGTTTCATGAGAGGAGGCGCTGTGCTGGCTGCTGAGGGCCACATCGGGCCGCTCCAACATAAAGCGGTCATACACCCCGCCGTGATATTGCCCGCCCGGGACTTCCCCGATCAGGTGCAGGCCGCCGGTGACCTCCTCCTCCGGATCCGCCAAAAACAGACCGCTTTGGTAAATGGCCAGCAGTTTGCCGCCCATGATGACACCCGGGTTGTTCATGCCGTTTTGCTCCACCGGCATCACCCGCAACTTACTAAGCCCGCCCTCCGCCTGCCAGCGCCAGAGGTAGGACTGGCTGATGAAATAGGCGGCCTTTGCCGTTTGATCAAAGCCAATGGAATAGCCGATCCCTGGCAGGTCTACCACATGGCGCGTTTTGCCGCTGCCCGTGTCCAGGATGCGCAGCCGCCCCTTGTGCTCGTCGTTTTGGTATAAGCGGTCCAGCAGGATGATCTGCCCATCCTCCATCAGCGCGAAGGAAAAGACCCCCTTGCTTTCCTTGTACAAGGTGGCCTTGTCCTTTTTCAGGTCATACCGGCACACCTGGGGCGTGTCAAAATCGCTGTCCTTCACGCTGATTAAGAAATACAGCAATCCGTCCTGGTACACAAAATGCCGGAGGTAGCTGTGCTTGCCCGCCCCCTTGATATCCCGGGAGAGGGGCAGGGGGATGCGTTCCTTGGGGCTGCCCGACTCCCTGTACACCAACTCCAGGGTGTTGCTCCCTTGGGGCAAGATGTACACACCGCCTTCAATCTTCGCCAGGCCCATCATGCTGTCGTGGCGCGGAATGGGCGCGATGGGGTCAACCACCTCAAGCGCAGTCTGCCCCTTTTGGTAGCGGTACAGCACGTTGTCCATGTTGATGGCATAGGCGGAAGCATCATCCCCAGCCTGCAGGTACATCCAGTCGCTGCCCTCCGGGGCAGGCAGGGCCTGGCTTGCGGCATTTGCCCCTCCCGGCAGCAGCAGCGCCAATAGCATCAGGGTAAGAAGGCATCGTTGTATTTTGTGTGTCATGTCAGAACTCCTGTCATGTGTTCAGTATTACCTATTGGACGACAGAGAGGTCCATTTTTTATCATTCGCCCTTTTATTCCTGTTCAATCAGGGCGGTTCTCACCATCTGGTTGAGCTGGGCCAGGAACTGGTCGGGGTCAAAATTGGGATTAGTGAGGTACTCCTCAAAGAAATCCGGGTATTCCTTCACCAACAGACGGATGGGGTTGAAATCCGGGATGGTGACCTCCGGCGCCAGGCGGCGGGCGATGTTAACCTGCTCGGGTGAAATCTGCCAGCGGTATTCTTCCTGGCTTTCCATCATGGCCTTGTGGTCCTTGATGGTCTGCTCCATGGCGCTTTTCTCCGCCCCGGTGAGTTTTTTCAACTCCTCCTCAAAGCTTTTCAACTGCTCCGCGTGCGTGGCGGCCATGCTGGCGTATTCCTCGCTTTCAATGCCCAAAACAGCACGGGTATCCCGTACAACGGTGATGTTGTAGTCCAGTGTTTTGGCAAAGGACTCCAGGAATTTAAGCGCCGTCTCCTGGTTTTTGGAGAAGGGGTTAATGACAAAATAGTTGAAGGCGTCCTGATGGGGCAGCAGCGCCGGGGCGTTGCCTTCCTTCAAGGTGAGCAGCATAAAGGCTCTGTCCACAGGCGTAATTGGCAGGTAGTAGTCATAAAACAACCACAGCATGGCGTCACGGCTACTGGACACCTTCAATTTAGCCACCTTGGCGATCTGGGTGATGAGTTCCTTCATCTCGGGCGTCTCAAAGTCCAGTTCCTGCCCATTTTTGATCATTTCCGCCGCAATCTGGGTTAGTACTGTGGGCAAATCCAGGGTGTTCCCAAAGGGATCCATACGGATTTCGGGGTTGTCATCCATCTGCTCTTTGATGTAGCGCTCACAAAGCTGATAATACTCCAAGAAGGTTGTGGGCGGCTCAAAGCCCAGTTCCTTGAACAGATCGATAGAATACACAGGGACATCCACAAAGGCATCCTTGTAAAACAGCAGAATCTTGCCATCCTGTGTGGCCGCGTCCTGAAAGGGCTTTTCGTAGGCGTCCACAGCCTCCTTGACCGCAGGCGCGCCTGACATATCCGCCGCGAAGCCTTTCTTCTTGATTTGGGAAATCAGGTTCTGGTCGCGCAGCAGGTAGATGTCCACCTCGCCGGACTGAGTGAGCATGTCGTTGATGAAGCGCTCCTCCTGGGTGAGGGTGCCGGAATCCAGGAAAACCAATTCCGTCTCCGCGTGCTCCTTCAGGAAGCGGGTGTAATCCCCCGCGCGGCCGATGGGGTCCAACACCTTCAGGGCTGCCCGCTCCTGCGCCGCACCCGGTATCAGGGAGCGTACCGCCACCATGCCGTCTGAGAAGATGGCCGCGTAGTCGCTGCCAATCAGCGTCAAGCCATAGGTGTCCCCCCGGGGCAGGAAGGACAGCGGGTTGCTTTTCTCCTCCCCCACCTGCCAGGAAAACAGCTGGGAGGCGGTGGCGGAATAGATCAGATCCTTCTCTTTATCATAGGCGATTGACGAGCCCACGTTGCTGTCGCCCACCTCGCCCAGGACGCTGCGCACCCCCGCTTCCAGATCGTACTGCACATAGGCCATGGCGCGGCCCGTTTCGGTTCGGTTAATCTCTACCGCCAGCAGCTTGCCGTCCTTATAGGGCGTCATGCCGCGCAGTTCCTCCGCGACCAAGGATTTAACCTCCTGGGTGGTGATGTCATGGCGCGACAGCTTCCTGCTGCCGTACTCAAAGGTAAACAGATAGGGCGCGCCATAAGCCCTCTCGCTGAAATAGACATCCTCATCACCCGGGATGACATAAAACGGGTCTTTGCTGACCGGGTCTTGGTCCAGATGGACGCGGTGCAGGGTCTTGGTACTGCCCTCGTACACCAGCAGGCCCTCTTCATCCGCGAACAAGTGCTCCATCCCCAAAAAGGAATGAGAGGGATCGGTGATGTCCTTGGTGGGAACGGTCAACAGCTTCACACTGCCTTCTGTGGGGCTTAGCAGGTAGATGCCGCTGCCGCCCAACACATACAGCTGCCCCTTGAAAGAGGCCATGGACATGGGGTAGTCCTCCCCAAAGTCACCCTCCAGGAAGTTGGCGTAGGTCATGCCCACCGCGTGCGCAAACACAAGGTTTGACAGCGCAAGCACAAGCGCCAGGCAGAGCACCATCCATCGTTTTAACATGTCTGTTCTCCTTTGTGATATTTTCGTAACAACTATAAAACGCGGCAAATCGCCGGTTTCATGCAGGGCGCGCTAAAACGCCTCTATCTATATAGACGGAGGAGGGGTGTGGGAATTTCAATTTGCTTAAAGAAATTTATATTTTGGAACAAAAAGAGACCTGACAGCCGTTCTACTGGTCCTTGAGTGAACACTCTACCAGCGGCATATCAGGTCTCTATTCTTCAGATTACGAGAAAACAAGATATCTGTCAAAAACGAGGAACGCACCTGCCGTTCAAGACTAGGACCGGTGATACCGGCACCCCAAGCGGTCAGGCTCATTCCTCACCCGAAATTTTAGATGTTTGATGCTTGTGAGTCAAGTTGGCGTAACAGACAATCTTAGATTTAAAACAGTGCGACAAGCGTGACCAAGACCGGCGCGATGAGGATGGCAGGCAATAAATCCGCCACCTTAATCTTGGTGATGTTCAGCAGGTTCAGGCCCAGTGCAATGATGATCAGGGAGCCCACGCTGGTCATCTCGTTCACGGCGCTCACGGACAGCAGGGGCGCAATCAGTCCGGCCAGCAGCGCGATGGATCCCTGGTAAACCAGAATCGTGACTGCGGAGAGGACCACCCCAAAGCCCAGGGTGGAGGCCAGCATGATGGAGGCCGCGAAATCCAGCGCGGATTTGGCGTAGAGGGTGTCAAACTTGCCGCTCAAGCCCGCCTCCAGGGAGCCGGTGACGGACATGGCACCCACGCAAAAGAGGAGGGAGGCGGTGACAAAGCCTTCCGCCACCTGGCCGTAGCGCTCGCGCGTCAGCTTCTGCGCCTGGTCGCCCATGAGGGTGATGGCGCCGTCCAGGTTAAGCAGCGTGCCAATGAGCGCGCCCAGCACCAGGGCGCCGATGGCAATCAGCACGTTCTCCCCGGCCAGGGCGCCTGAAAACCCGATGTACAGCGTGCACAAGCCCAGCGCGGTCATGATGGCGCTGGCGTACTTCTCCTTTAAAAACCGGCCAAAAAGCGTGCCCAGCAAGCCGCCAATAATCACCACCACCGCGTTGACCACTACCGCGAACATGCCGGCACCTCCTGCTCCTGTTCTGATATCCCCTGCATCATACCCCAGACATGCTGCCTTTCTCAAACAAAACCAGCGTTTGATACAGCAAACAAACAAATCCTCCGCGATGAAGGCGGAGGACTGTTTGACTAAACCGATATGGTTCAATCGTTCTCAAGTAATTCCATAACCAATTTAAGCGAGTCATTGGCGTCCATGTAGGCGTAGCGGCCGCCCTCGTACTCACCGGTCTGCAACAGCTGCATGCCGTTTGCCTTTAGCACCGCGATCTTCTCCTTCATGCCCTTGATGACAAAGGCGATGTGGTGGAAGCCCTCGCCGTTTTTGTCCAGATCATGCCGCCAGGTGGAGGGGTTGTGGTCGGGCTGGATCAATTCCAGGTTCAGGTTTTCGCCGATGTCAAAGAAGGCCAGCTTGGCCCGCGCCTGGGACGGCTGACCCATGTATTTGGTCTGGGCTTTTTCCTCAATGTCGGTTTCCGTCCACTGCGGTACGTCCACGCCCAGGAATTTGGCGTATTCCGCGCTGGTCTTGTCGATATCGTGCACTAAAATGCCAATCTGGGTAACCACATTGGTGCCAAGGATGGGTTTGTTCATGGTGTTCCTCCAAAAATTTTGTTGTGCGGGGTTTTCCTTTATGGGCAGTATATCATTTGTCCGTTTCACACTCAAGGCGGTTGAAAAATCCGCGCGGTATGACTACAATGACAACTAACAAGTTGAAAACAGGAGGAGCATATCATGAAATTAGGCGGATCAGTCGTTGGATCCTGGAAAACAAGCGAGGACTGGGCAAAGCTGCTGCAATCAACCGGCTTTGCCGCCATCCCCTGCCCGGTGGACAGCAACACGGACAAGGTGCTGGCGAAGGAAGTGATCACCGCCACGCGCGAGATGGGCGTTGTGATAGCCGAGGTAGGCGTCTGGCGCAACGTGCTGGCAAAGGACAAGGCGGAGCGGGCGGCAGCGCTTGAATACGCCAAGGCGCAGCTGACGCTGGCGGAGGAATATGGCATCCCCTGCTGTGTGAACATCGCGGGTGCACAGGGCGCGCGCTGGGACGGCGCCTACAAGGAAAACTACACCCAGGAAACCTATGAGCTGATCATCCATACCGTGCGCGACATCATCGACAGCGTGCAGCCCAAGACCGCGTTTTACACCCTGGAGCCCATGCCCTGGATGCTGCCGGACGGGCCGGATGAGTATTTGCAGATGATTGCGGACATTGACCGGGCGCAGTTTGCCGCGCACATGGACTTTGTGAACATGATCAACAGCCCCAGGCGCTTCCTGTACGCGCAGGAATTTATTGAGGAGTGCTTGCAGAAGCTGGCGCCGCACATCAAAAGCACCCACTTAAAGGACAGCCTGATGAAGCCGGACTTCACCACCGTAATCCACGAAACCGCGCCCGGCCTGGGCCAGCTGGATTTTGCCCTGGTGCTCGCCAGCATCCACCGCCACCTGCCTGCGGACGCGCCTGTGCTGCTGGAGCACATGGACACCTTTGAGGAATACGACAAAGCCTTCCAGCATGTGCGCGCCATCGCGGAGGCAGCCGGCATCCCAACCGCCTGATTCGGACAAAGCAGTCACCAAACAGGCAAACGGGACGGATCCGTCCAGGGCTGGCCCATCTTTTGCCTTGTATTGATTGACGAAAGACCGCATAACAGGTATGATGAACAGCGTAATCAATTTTTAGGAGGATTTCCCATGAAGAAAGGTTTAACCCTGACCGTTGTCCTGCTGATCATCGCAGCCGCCGTTGCTGTGTATGGTTTTGTGGAGAAGGGCAATGTGGACAAGAAACTGGACGCAGCCAATGTTGAGCTGAAGGCCGCGCAGGACGCGCTGGCCCCCGTGCAGGCTGATCTGGATGCCGCCAAAGCCGAGCTGGAGACCGTGAAGGCCGAGCTGGAAGCAGCCAAAGCCGCGCCCGCCGAAGCCCCCGCTGACAAATACGGCTTGGGCATGGTCACCTCTATCGGTTCTGTGGCCGAAGCCACCGCAGAAAAAGCCGGTGCCGCGCAGGTCAACACCACCGTGTGCAGCCTGGTGCTGGATGCCGAAGGCAAGATCAAGTCCGTCACCTGGGACGTGCAGCAGAGCAAGATTCAGTTCTCCGCCGAAGGCAAGCCCGTTGACCTGCCTGAAGAGCTGCTGACCAAGCTGGAGAAGGGCGAAGCCTATGGCATGGCCAAAGCCAGCGAGATTGGCAAAGAATGGTTTGAGCAGATCGCGGCCTTTGCCGAGTACGCCACCGGCAAAACCGTGGACGAGGTGCTGAACATCCCCGTGTATGAGCGCGACGCCAACCACAAGCAGGTGCCGGATGTGGAGGAGCTGAAGGCTTCCGTCACCGTCACCGTGGGCGACTATCTGGCTTCCCTGAAGAAGGCTGCCGACAACGCCAAGTAATCACCCCTCAGCAAAAGCTGATCACAAGCGCTGGCAACAGCGCTTGTTTTATTTACATAAATTGGCATGGGACAAAATCCGCCCATCAAGTTTTATACTTGTCCCATAAATCCTTGACCCGGGATTTCAAAAGGCATAAAATATGGCCGGACCCGAAGAAACGAGGAGGTAAACCCCATGAAAAAGATCCTGAGTCTGTCCCTGGCACTGGTGCTGGTGCTGTCCGTGCTGTCCTTTGCCGCCGCTGAGACCCCCGCTGTGAAGCATGGCCTGGGCATGGTCACGTCCATTGGCTCTGTCGCCGAAGCCACCGACGAAAAAGCCGGCGCCGCGCAGGTCAACACCACCGTGTGCAGCCTGCTGCTGGATGCCGAAGGCAAAATCCTGTCTGTCATCTGGGACGTGCAGCAGAGCAAAATCCAGTTTGACAAAGAAGGCAAACCCGTCAACCTGCCCGAAGAATTGCTGACCAAGCTGGAAAAAGGCGAAGCCTACGGCATGCGCAAAGTCAGCGAAATCGGCAAGGAATGGTTTGAGCAGATCGCGGCCTTCGCCGAGTACTGCACCGGCAAAACCGTTGAAGAAGTGCTGAACATCCCCGTGTACGAGCGCGACGAGAGCCACACCCAGGTTCCGGATGTGGAAGAGCTCAAAGCCTCCGTCACCGTGACCGTGGGCGACTACCTGGCCTCCCTGAAGAAGGCTGCTGAAAACGCGAAATAATCCATCCCACGCATTGTGCAACAGCCCCGGGCAACCGGGGTTTTTGCATATTTGCCTCTTTGAATAGATCAACCACTGGAGATAAGAATGCTAATAAACAACAGACACCTATGGCGCAGGGGATTGATGCTGGCGCTGGCCCTGATGATCTGTCTTTCGCCCTGCTGTGTGGGCTTGGCTCAAGCCCCTGGCTGTAGCATTACTTTACAGCAGGACACCGCCATGGTGGGGCAGCCTGTTTATGCACAGGTAAACGTGCCCGAAGGCGTCCCGGAGGACAGCGTATCCTGCGTGTGGCTGTATAAAACAGGGTCTGAATGGACAGAAATCCCTGCCCTGTTGGCGCAGGGACAGGTCCAGTTCACGCCCGATGACACGGGCTGGCTGAAGCTGGAGGCGCGCCTGCACCAGCCGGACGGCACTTATCAGTCCTGCGTCTCCAACACCATGCCCGTTTTGCACCCGGTCTCCCGCATCAGCTGTGAGATCACCTTAACACCCGTTGATACCGAGGAAGGACCGGCCATTTTAGCTCACTATGAGGTGTATTCGGAGATTCCGCCGGAGGATGTCCGGCCCTATTGGATTGGCGAAGGCCGTCAGCTTGCTGAGGAACTGGATCATTCCGCGCACAGCGGCGCCTCCATCTTCCTGCCGGAGCAGGACGGCAAACTGCGCTTCATGGTGGAAACCAGGGACAAGAACGGCCAGGCCGTCACGTTTGAAGGCGGTTTGGTGCTGGCGCACACCGGGGTAAACAAAGTGCGCCGGATTGTGACGGATGCCATGCTCAAGGAAAAGGTAGCCAGCGTGGCCGAACAATGCATGGCTGAAGCGACGGATGACTACAGCCGCGCCAAGTGGCTGCATGACTACCTGGCACGGCACGCGCGGTATGACTTTAGCTACACCATCTATGACCCCCACGGCGTGTTGTTGCTGGGCACCGGCGTGTGCCAAAGCTTCGCCATGGCCTATCAGCAACTGCTGCAGGCCGTGAACATCAAAAACCGCTATGTGACCGGCCTGGGCAAGGGCAACGCAGCCTGGGATTCCCACGCCTGGAACCTGGTACAGCTTGACGGCAAGTGGTACCACGTGGATGTGACCTGGGATGAAGCGGGCGGCCACCTCTACTTCCTTAAATCAGACGATTTTATGAAACGAAGCCACGCCTGGGCCTATGACCTCTACCCAAAGGCGGAAACCAACTACAAACCAAACAATCCGTAAGGTAATTGCCTGTATTATTTTGTAATCCGCGGGGAGCTGCCGATCCCGATAATGTCCTGTTGCCGCCTGGCCTGCTGGAAGCCGTTATAGATGCCCGGGTCCATGACCTCCTGCCCCATGAAAATCATGGCGGCGGTCTGCCCGCCGTCCAAGGTAAAGGCTTCCACGCAGCCGCGCTCGATCAACCGGTCGGCCACAAACTGCAAATTGGCGCCGACGGAGCGCTCGTTGCGGCCTTCCACCATGATGCCCACAAAATGCCCGGGCCCGATGACGCCCAGCGCGCTGCGCGGCTCCCTGTGGGTGAAGGATTTGTCCAGGCGGTCATCCTTTTTGCCGTTTTGGAATAATATAGGCCCAAAGGCCAGCACATCTATGGCACCCCGGTCCAGATAATCCTGCGGGCTGTTGATGCCGGGCGTGGTCATTTCCACATGGCCATCGGGGTACAGCGCCAGCTCATCAAGGGGCGGGATGGCCGCCAGCGCGCGGTTGTAGGTATCCTTGCTGATGATCTTGCCGCCCCGGATGATGAGGCCCATCTTCTTTTTGTTGTAATAACGGTAGGAGAACAAATCCCCGTTTTGGGCGTAGACCACCTTGTTTTTGCGGGCGATGACCGCCGGGCGCTCCAGCACGCGGGCGGGGTTTTTGGGGTCAGCTAAAAAGGCGCGGAAGGCAGAATCGCCCCGGAAGCGGATGTCCGCGATGAAATACACTACCTTGCGCTTTTGGTGCGTGGCGTGGAAGCGCTCAATCTCAACACGCAAATCATGGGACAGATAAAGCCAGCGCCCCTGTTCCTCATCGATATGGACAAACTCCTCCTCCGGCCATTCCAGGGCTAAAAAGCCTTCGCTGTCCAGCGCTGGCCAGGCTGTAAACGGCGGCGGGCCGCTTGCTTCAATGGGTGTAGTTTGCAAATCCGCAAGCGCCGCGGGTGAAGAAAGCAGCAGGAACATCAGCGCCAGCAGGGCGGCTGCCAGGCGGCGCGGAAGAAGTAATTTGATGGCGTCCATTGTTTTCATATCTCGCCCTCCCGCACCATCATACCCGGGGATAAGGCTGCCAACAAGCCGGATTGTTTGACCGCGCCCCGCCCGCGCCGTATACTGAACGCGTCACACGATATCGCACAAAGGAGACAGCATGCGCTACCACAGCACGCGATCCCATACGCCAGAGGTTTCCGCCATGCGCGCCATCCTAAACGGCGCGGCGCCCGATGGCGGGCTGTATGTGCCGGCCCATATGCCGCAAATCGACCTGCCCTCCCTTGCCAGGCTGTCCTATCCGGAAGTAGCCGGTCAGCTGCTGCATGCCTTCTTGCCGGATTTTGATCAGGCTGATTTGCAGGCCGCGGTCAACCAGGCCTATGCCGCCTTTGATACGCCGGCTGTTGCGCCCCTCGCGCGGGTGGGCAACACCTGGGTGCTGGAATTGTTCCACGGGCCGACCGCGGCCTTTAAGGACATCGCGCTGCAGACCCTGCCCCGCCTGATGGCCCAGGCGCGGCGGCAGTTGACGCCGGACACCGCGTATCTGGTGTTGACCGCCACCAGCGGGGACACCGGCTCTGCCGCGATGCGCGGGTTTGCGGACATCGACGGCTTTTCTGTCCTGGTTTACTACCCGTCCGCCGGCATCAGCCAGGTGCAGCAGGCGCAGATGATGCGCATGCCGGGGGCCAACCTGGCAGCAATCGGCATCCGCGGCAATTTTGATGACGCGCAGGCCGCTGTCAAAACCGCCTTTTTGCAAGGAGAAGCGCTCACAGGCAAGCGCCTTGCCCTGTCCTCCGCCAACTCCATCAACATTGGCCGCTTAATCCCGCAGGTGGTGTATTACATCAAAGCCTGCCAGGAACTGAGGGACAAGAAAGCGCTTTTGCCCGGGCAGGCGGTGGACTTCATCGTGCCCACCGGCAATTTTGGGGATATCTTGGCCGGCTACCTGGCCAAGCGCCTGGGCTGCCCCATTGGCCGTTTGGTCTGCGCCTCCAACGCCAACCGCGTGCTGACCGATTTTTTGCAAACCGGGCTGTATGACAAAAACCGGCAGCTTGTGCAAACCCTCTCCCCCTCCATGGACATCCTGATCTCCAGCAACCTGGAGCGCTTGCTGTATTACGCGCTGGAGGAGGACACGCAGCAGGTGAACTCGCTGATGGCGGATTTGCGGCAACAGGGCCGCTATCAGCTGGACAAAAAGCCGCTTGAATACATACAGGAACATTTTCTGGGCGCGTCGGTAACTGATGAGCAGACAAAAGCCGCGATCCGTACCGTGTTTGATGAGCATGGCTATTTGATGGACCCGCACACCGCCTGCGCCTGGGCGGCGCAAAGCGCCCTGCCCGACACCAGCAACCCCCGCGTTGTGCTGGCCACCGCCTCGCCCTTCAAGTTTCCGGAAACCATCATCAGCGCCCTTCACCTGCCGGTACCTGATACTTTGGAGGGCATGTGGCAGGCCATCAGCGACGTATCCAGACAGGCCTTGCCCGCCGCCCTGCGCGCGGTGATGGACTGGCCTATCCGGCACACAGCCCTTGTTGATAAAACGGAAATTCTGAAGGACATTCAGCGGAGGACCAAGCCATGATCACCATCCGCGTGCCTGCCACCACCGCCAACCTGGGCCCCGGCTTTGACTGCCTGGGCATGGCGCTTGATCTCTACGCCCGGTTCAGTTTTGAAATAACAAAGAAAGGGCTTGATATCACCGGCTGTGACCCAGCCTTGGCGAGGCCGGACAACCTGGTGTACCAGGCCTTTTTGGCTGCCTTGAAGCATTATGATGTCAAGCCGGATGGCTTACGCCTTCACATCCAGTCCGATATCCCGCAGGCGCGCGGCCTGGGCAGCAGCGCGGCCTGTATCACTGGCGGCATCCTGGGCGCCAACGCGCTGTACCAGCTTGGCATGGATGACCAGGCCGTTTTTGAGTTGGCCTGCGCCCTGGAAGGGCACCCGGACAACATCGCGCCCGCCCTCTTTGGCGGCTTGCGGGTGTCCATGATGGAGGGCGGCCTGCCCCATCAGCTGCCCGCCGCCGTCCACCCATCCTGGCGTGTCCTGGCGCTGATCCCGGATTTTTCCCTGACCACAGAAGCCGCGCGCGCGGCTCTGCCTGCCCTTGTCAGCCTGGGGGACGCTTGCTATAATCTGTCCCATGCCGCGTTTTTGCTGAAGGCGCTGGAGCAGGACGACCCCACCCTCCTGCGCCTGGCCTGCCGGGACCGTTTGCACCAGGACGCGCGGTTCGCGCTCATCCCGGGCGGCAGGCAGCTCAAAGAAAAGGCAGAGGACATAGGCGCTGCGGCCTGCTGGCTCTCCGGCGCCGGGCCCACGCTGATATGTCTGTACCAAAACAGCGATTTCCCAGCGCGGCTTGAGCCCGTCATCGCGGCGGTTTTCCCCCGGTTTGCCATGACCCCCCTGGCGCTATGCCACGCTGGCGCTGTTGTTGAAAGGATAACGTAATATGAGCAAAGAAATCCAAGCACTCATCGGCGTGCTGATCCCCTTTATCGGCACCACCTTGGGCGCCTCGCTGGTTGTCTTCATGAAAAACGAGATGAGCAGCAACATGCGCAAGGTGCTGGCCGGCTTTGCCTCCGGCGTCATGATGGCAGCCTCCGTCTGGTCGCTGCTGCTGCCCGCGATCGAAAAATCCGAGGAGATGGGCAAGATTCCCTGGCTGTCCGCCGCCCTGGGCTTTTTGGCCGGCATCGGCTTCTTGCTGCTGCTGGACACCCTCATCCCCCACCAGCACACCGAGGATGATGAGCCCGAGGGCCTGCCCTCCACCGCGCGCAAGAACACCATGCTGCTCCTTGCCGTCACCATTCACAACATCCCCGAGGGCATGGCCGTTGGCGTCGTCTTTGCCGGTTTCCTCACTGGCAACAGCGGCATTTCCCTGGCCGCCGCCATGGCGCTGTCCATCGGTATCGCCATTCAAAACTTCCCGGAGGGCGCCATCGCCTCCATGCCCCTTAAAAACAAACGGACCAGCAAGTGGAAGGCCTTCAGCCTGGGCACGCTCTCAGGCGTCGTGGAACCCATTGCCGCCGCCATCACGATCCTGCTGACCTCCCTGGTGGTGCCCATCCTGCCCTTTTTGCTGGCCTTTGCCGCCGGCGCCATGATCTATGTGGTGGTGGAGGAGCTCATCCCCGAGCTGCAGGAAGGCGGGCACTCCAACATTGGCGTCATCGGCGTCGCCTTTGGTTTTGTCATTATGATGATTTTGGATGTCGCGTTGGGGTAAGGGGACAAAGAGACGTAAAAGACGAATGTGGGGGATTTCATCCCCCACCAGCACACCGAGGATGA